>NZ_JADPGO010000025.1:0-54413 GCF_015668165.1 Blautia sp. 1001283B150304_161114_C9
GCAGAGATTGAATCCCGTCAGGCACTGAAAGAGGCTTACCGGTCCGCAGAAAATGCAAATCGTGCGAAAACAGAATTCCTTTCCAATATGTCCCATGTTTTGTTATGTTTAGATTGGTTGTATCTTATAGATGCGGCAGAGGTCGATAAGAAAGGGTGCATAAACTTATGTATATGAACTACTACGGCTATTGAATAGCCGATTTTGTTAAACTCTTTGATATCCGGCAGTTCCATTGCTGTGAGTACCGTTTTATCCCCATGGAGGCTTTCTATGTAAGTATCTACAGCATTGTGGATAGGATGGGGGAATAATCCATGTCAGGATGCAGGGATGCTGGCAGTAGATGCAGTTGGATGAGATGTTGTTTCAGCGGATATATAGCGGGTACTGATGGGTACTATGGAGCATCACATGATATTCCTGCTGCGGATAGACCGGTTGGTATCATAAGGTGGGGAGAGCTGGAGTGTTGGTGATCTATTCCGCGGAAGTGGTAGAACGTACAGGATACTAGAAAAATATTCTGGATATTTGCTCTTCTGTTGACATTCCGCTTACAAAAGGATTACACTTTGATAAATGAAAAAAAGGAGAGTTATGAAATGAAATTACAAAAGGGAAGACCCGAAAATACAGATAACCGTCTGAACAAAGAAATCCGCGTCTATGATTTTTTAGACAAGCTAGGTATTCAATATCAGCGTATTGACCATGAGGCTGCTATGACTATGGAAGCCTGCGAAGAAATTGACCACGCCCTTGGCGACAACACCACAATCTGCAAAAATCTGTTCCTGTGCAATCGTCAGGAGACGGATTTTTATCTTCTTCTGATGCCTGGTGATAAACCGTTTAAGACAAAAGATCTCTCTGCGCAGATCCATTCCGCCAGATTATCTTTTGCCAAACCGGAATATATGGAGAAATATCTTGATATCACCCCTGGATCCGTCAGTGTATTGGGACTGATGAATGATTCTGAGAAGAAAGTACAGCTTCTTATTGATGAAGATGTCATGAAGGAGCCATACTTCGGCTGTCATCCCTGTATTAATACCTCGAGTCTCAAATTCACAACTGAAGATCTGATGCAGAAAATTATTCCAGCACTGGAGCATGAGCCTGTCACAGTGACTCTGCCGGTTCCGGAATAAGGAAAACACATAACCAAAGACACAGGAAAGCCCTCAGCCATAGATTTTGTCTATATCTGAGGGCTTTCTGAATACCTGGGAATGTTGTTCTGTAGTTGACAATGACTCTGGGAATGATATAAAATATAGAATTGAAATTTAGCGGTTGTTCTGATACTATTTTCTTGACCATATAACCTCCGACAGAACCATTCTGTTTAGAAGTCAGGTTACCGTTGTACCCGTCTGTAAGCGGTACGCCTAATTCATTTGCAACCTCGAATTTGAAACGGTCTAACGCACCTTTTGCTTCCGGTACAGCTGTCTGGTTAGAAGATTTTGTGTTTGACATATCAATTTCCTCCTTGGTTGTTGTTTTCTTTTGAAGTATTTTTGTGTTGCAATGCTAGTATATGAAGATGTAGAAATAATACACTGGAAGTTTTCGCATGGACAGGAAGAGCATGGAAACAGGAAAACTTGCATGATGACTGTAAGAAAAATATTAATAAATTATGAATTATGTATATTTTTTAAGTTTTAATTGCGTTTTATTTAGTGCTTTGTTATAATTACAGTTAGGATTGTGGATAAAAGATAAAATCCGCAAAATAAATAGGAGAAACGGAGAGGAGAAACTATGAACTTAGGTATAATCGCACATAACAGTAAAAAAGTACTGATAGAAGATTTCTGCATCGCTTATAAGAATATACTTGCCAAACATGAGGTCTATGCCACAGGTACAACCGGACGGAGAATAGAAGAAGCGACAAGCCTTCATGTGCATAAATTCCTTGCCGGCAGTATTGGTGGAGACAAGCAGTTTATGGAGATGGTAGAGCGTCAGGATCTTGATATGGTCATTCTGTTCTACAATCCGGTCATGATCGATCCTAAAGAACCGGATATCACAAGCATCGTGAGAAGATGCGACCAGTACAATATTCCTGTAGCGACAAATATTGCCACAGCAGAACTTCTTATTTTAGGGCTTGCAAGAGGAGACCTGGATTGGAGACTGAATCTGAAATGAGAGTGATCGCAGGTAAAGCCAGAAGGCTTAATTTGAAAACAATTCCGGGGATAGACACAAGACCTACTACTGACAGAATCAAAGAAACATTATTTAATATACTTCAGCCGGAGCTTTTGGAATGCCGTTTCCTGGATCTTTTTTCCGGAAGTGGCGGGATCGGAATCGAAGCTCTGAGCAGAGGGGCTTCTTATGCAGTGTTTGTGGAGAAGAATCCAAAAGCTGCTGCATGCATCAGAGAAAATCTTGCATTTACAAAACTGGCAGAAGATGGTAAACTGCTGAACATGGACGTGTTGCAGGCATTGCGTTCCCTTGAGGGAAAAGGTGTTTTTGACATTATTTTTATGGATCCCCCATATAATAATGAACTGGAAAGACAGGTGCTGGAATATCTGAAAGACAGCACAGTTGCAGATAAGAATACACTTATTATTGTGGAAGCGGATCTTCAGACGGATTTCAGTTATGTGGAATCTCTCGGTTACAGGCAGCTGCGTTCGAAAGAGTATAAAACAAATAAGCATGTATTTTTAGAACGTGCATAATTAACTATAATAATTTCAGAATGAATACATTGCTTCCTGAAATTATCATAAGATTGCTGCCTGCAGGCAGCATTCGTGTTGTTATGCATATGTGTATGTGCCAGAGGAAAGAGAGAGTAAAAATAAATGAAAATAGCAGTATATCCCGGCAGCTTTGATCCGGCTACCTATGGACATCTTGATGTGATCCGGAGAGCAGCAGTTTCTTTTGACAAAGTGATAGTGGGCGTTTTACATAATTCTTCAAAAAGTCCGTTGTTTTCTGTGCAGGAACGTGTTAATATATTAGAAAAGGCGACTCAGGACGTTCCTAATGTCGAGGTAAAACCATTTGAGGGATTGTCTGTGAATTTTGCCAGAGAGAATCACGCTCAGGTGATCATACGTGGACTTCGCGCAGTTACAGATTTTGAGTATGAGCTCCAGATGGCTCAGACCAATCGTGTACTTGCACCGGATGTAGATACTGTATTTCTGACTACAAGTCTGGAATATGCATACCTGAGTTCTACAATATTGAAGGAAGTTGCACATTTTGGAGGCGACCTGAGTAAGTTTGCACCGTCCGAGATAACGGATGCAGTTATTGAGAAGATTCGTCTTACAGCAGACAACAAATAAGTTATTGTTCACATAGAGCGTACAGTAACAGAAATAGAAAATAAGGAGTGTATATACTATGAGCAGCAGAATTGAACAGATTATCGGTGAGATTGAGGAATATGTGGACAGCTGTAAATTCCAGCCACTGTCAACTACTAAGATTGTGGTAAATAAAGAAGAAATTGAGGAACTTCTGAGAGAACTCCGCCTGAAAACTCCGGATGAGATTAAACGTTATCAGAAGATCATTAACAATAAGGACGCTATCCTTGAGGATGCTCAGACTAAGGCAGATGCACTGATCGCAGATGCACAGGCAAGAGCACAGGAACTGGTAACACAGCATGAGATTATGCAGAAAGCATATGCACAGGCAAATGATACGATCAATGCAGCTAACAAACAGGCACAGGAGATTCTGGATTCTGCAACACAGGATGCAAACAGCATTCGCCTCAGCGCGATCACCTATACAGATGATATGATGGCCAATATTGGCAGTGTGCTTAATACAACATTAGAGGATGCAGGTGTGAAATACAAAACATTTATTGATTCCCTGCAGAGCTGTCTTGATGTTGTAAACCACAATCGTCAGGAACTTGCACCTCAGACAGCACAGGCTGCAGCAATTACAGGCTCTTATCATGATAATGACGGAGCGAAAGATGATGATGACGATCTGTTAGATGATCTGGGAGAGAACTAAAAATAAATCAGTTATAAATATTATAGAAGATGAGAAAACAAGGGGCAGGAAAATTTCCTGCCCTGATTTTGTATAATGAAATGATGACAGTTCCCGGAAAGAATTTATTTTCACAGATAGGAAATCAGACAGTAAAGAATACCTGCTGTAAGGAATGTACAGATACACTTGGAAATAAAATAAGGCAGAATGCTGAGGTCATGGTGGAGAACACCTTTTGTCTGAGCAAGGATGCACAGACCGCCGGATGCGGTAGCTGCAGCGGACAAAAGTATACGAGTCATGTATGGCAGTCCGGAAACTGAAATAAGAGAAAGTCCGGAAGTGATCTCTGTAAATCCGAGCAGCAGGTATTGATAGAGAAGTGGAAAAGGCGCATAATATCTGATACATCCTGCCAGAATGGAGAACAATAGAATATATCCTCCGAGACGTGTAATGGTTTCAAAACCGTTCATTATAGAAAAATCAAGTATATTTTTTCGAGAAGAAATCTCGGGTGAAAATCCTGGGGAATCTGAGATGGTGGCATTTTGGTACACAAAAAAACGAAAGAACAGCATACATATCAGATTTGCTGAAAAAATACTCGCAAAGACCATGCCGGCAGGTACTGTATCCTTAAGACAGGACTTACAGAGATAGGTAATGATAAAGGCAGGGCTTGGATTGTTACAGAAGGTAGTGAGATAAAGAGCTTCTTTTTTGCTGATTTTATGTAATCCATACAGATCAGAAGCAAGTTTGGCTCCCAGAGGATAACCACACAGCATTCCGAGAACGAAAACATAACCACCCCAGATGCTGACACCCGGAAAAATATGAAAGAATGATTCAAATGGCAGGAGAAGTTTCCGGATATGACCGGTATGTGTAAGCATTCCTGTGAGAATAATAAATGGGAGAAGCGTTGGGATTAATGTATTCAGCCACAGAGTCATTCCGGCTCTGGCACAGGACAGACTTTCAGCAGGATGTAGCAGAAGAAAGACAAGAAGAAAACAAATACCACCGGTGAGTATGGTGTTTTTGGACATACAACAACCTCTTTGCAATTGTTTGCCATTCTTTATAAAATTTATATGGCGCAGAATGAAAATAAATGCTATAGTATTTGGGTAAAATATATCTGGAAAATTTGTCGTATATCGGGAAAACAATGGTATATTATAAGACAAATGTGTGATTTTTGGAGGTAATATAATTATGGCAGTTTTAGAGAATTGTGAACCCAAAAGAGTGTTCCATTATTTTGAGGAGATATGCAAAATTCCTCATGGCTCAGGAAATACAAAGCAGATCAGCGACTATCTGGTTCAGTTTGCAAAGGATCATGATCTGAAATATGTTCAGGATGAGATGAATAATGTGGTTATTTATAAACCGGGCACAGCGGGATACGAGAATGCTCCTGTAGTGATCATTCAGGGACATATGGATATGGTATGTGAGAAACGTCCGGATGTAGAGCATGATTTTACAAAAGACGGATTAAATCTTTCTGTAGAAGGTGACTATGTATCTGCAAACGGAACAACCCTTGGTGGTGATGACGGAATTGCTGTTGCTTATGGTCTTGCACTTCTGGAAAGTGATACAATTGCTCATCCGCCGCTTGAAGTGTTTATTACTGTAGATGAGGAAATCGGTCTTCTGGGTGCAGTTGGATTTGACTGCAGTGTATTAAAAGGAAGAAGATTTATCAATCTGGATTCTGAAGCAGAAGGAAGCCTCTGGATCAGCTGTGCAGGCGGACTTTCCGGAGTCAGCCATATTCCAGTGACAAGACTGGATGCAGAGGGAGAGAAGCTGACAGTTAAGATCAGCGGATTGATGGGCGGTCATTCCGGAGCTGAGATTGACAAGAATCGTGCAAACGCAAATTCTCTTCTCGGAAAATTTCTCCATGGTCTGGATGAGAAAACAGATTTTGAACTGATCAGTGTGCAGGGCGGACAGAAAGATAATGCCATTACAAGGGAGGCTACAGCAGAAATCCTTGTTCTTGAAGAAAATGCAGATGCTGTCAGAGAATATGCGGCTTCTGTGCAGGGAGCATGGAGAGAAGAGTATGCAGGAACTGATGAGGGTATCACAGTAACTGTTGAAGATGAGGGAAAACAGGAAGTAAGGGTTCTTCATCCCACAAGTAAAGAAAAAGTAATTTTCTTCCTTGTAAATGTACCTTATGGTGTTCAGAAAATGAGCGGAACGATCAAAGGACTGGTAGAGACTTCTACGAATATCGGTATTCTGAAGACTTCTGAGAATGAGGTAATGGGAAGCTCCAGTATCAGAAGTTCTGTGGAGACAGCCAGAGATTCCCTTTCTGACAAGATTGCCTATCTGACGGAGTTCCTTGGCGGAGAGTATGAGAGACAGGGCGTTTATCCTGCGTGGGAGTATCGCAAGGATTCACCGCTTCGTGATAAGATGGTGGAAGTATATGAGGAAATGTATGGACAGAAACCGAATGTGGTGGCAATCCATGCAGGACTTGAGTGTGGACTTTTCTATAAGAAGATGGAAGGACTTGACTGTGTGTCTCTGGGACCTGATATGAAGGATATTCATACGTCTGAAGAGGTGCTTAGTATTTCTTCTACAGAGAGAGTCTGGAAGTATCTGGTGAAAGTTCTGGAGGCTCTTAAAGAGTGATGTTGGAAGCATCCCTGTTGCGCTTTGGCGGCAGGGGTGCTTTTTTGAATGTTCTATATGTCCGGTGCTTTGCATATACTGTATCAGAATGCGGAACTAAGCATTTCGTTACTGTTCACTCCGTTCACAGTAACGTAGCCAAAATTCATTTCAGATTGCCTGCGGCAATGGAATTTTGGCTTGTATGTCTCGGGATTTTGGCATATTCATGCCAAAACACCTCGCGGGATAGTGGTGTGTGAACAGTAACCGCATTTCTAAAAAAAACAGAAACTATTCATATTAGCGAGATATTTTTCAAAATCTATGCTATAATAACAAAATGTATGAAATGCAAGGAGCGAGTGAAAATGGAAATACAGTTATGGAGAAGCATTTTGTGCCCGTATGAACTGGCTGTGAGAGAGCTGGAAGTGAAATTCAATCACATTATTGATGAATGTAAAGAGAATGATGTTTACTGCCCGATTGAGCAGGTGGAGGGCAGGGTTAAGAGCGTGAGCAGTATTCTTGAGAAAATGCAGCGCAAGCATATTCCTATGGAGAGAATGGAAGAAGAACTGGAGGATATTGCCGGTGTTCGTATTATCTGCCAGTTTGAGGAGGATATAGAGACGGTTGCTTCCCTGATCCAGAAGAGAAGCGATATGGTTATAAAGAGTGAGAAGAATTATCTGAAGCATATTAAACAGAGTGGTTACAGAAGTTATCATCTGATTATTTATTATACAGTGGATACGATCAAAGGGCCAAAGAAGCTGCAGGCGGAGATACAGATCCGTACAATGGCTATGAACTTCTGGGCGACGATTGAGCATTCCCTGCAATATAAATATAAAGGGGATATGCCGGAGCATGTGGCAGAACGTCTGAGCAAGGCAGCAGATGCCATTAATGCTCTTGACCATGAGATGTCTTCTGTGCGGAATGAGATTATGGATGCACAGAATTCGTCACAGATGCAGTCTAATCTGGTGAAGGATATTCTGATCAACATTGAAAATCTGTACAAGATTGCAAATAAGCGGGAGATTATGAAGATTCAGGATGAGTTCCTGAGAGTATTTAAAACAAAAGATCTTCAGCAGCTGAAGCGGTTCCACAGACAGCTTGATATTATATCCGAAGGATACCGGGCACAGGCAGTGTATCATCATGTCTGATTATTATCCGGAAATGATAATTTGAAAGGTTTGCTGCAGATGTAGAACTGTGTGGCGGATGATCGTATCCGCATGACTATAATACATACGAGGAAAATATAAATGCAGGATTTTTTACCGGTAACAAAGAAAGAAATGAAACAGAGAGGGTGGGAGCAGGTAGATTTTGCCTATATTACAGGTGATGCCTACGTGGACCATCCTTCCTTTGGTACTGCGATCATCAGCAGACTGTTGGAGAGTCGTGGGTATAAAGTGGGGATCATTCCTCAGCCTGACTGGAGAAAGAAGGAGAGTATTCAGGTATTTGGAGAGCCTCGACTGGGATTTCTGGTGTCTGCGGGAAATATGGACTCTATGGTAAATCACTATACAGTCTCTAAAAAGCACAGGCAGAAAGATTCCTATTCACCGGGAGGCCAGATGGGACTTCGTCCTGACCGTGCGGTGATCGTGTACAGCAATCTGATCCGTCAGACTTATAAAAAGACACCCATTATCCTGGGTGGGATTGAAGCCAGCCTGAGACGACTGGCACATTATGATTATTGGGAGAATAAAGTAAAACACAGTGTACTCCTTGATTCCGGGGCAGATATGATTTCCTATGGAATGGGTGAGCATTCAATCATAGAGATTGCAGATGCGCTGGCGAGTGGACTGCCGGTAGAGGAACTTACCTATATTGCAGGAACTGTATTTAAGTGCAGGGATCTGTCGAGAGTTTATGATCCGATTATTCTTCCTTCTTATGAGGAAGTAAAAGTAAATAAGAAGGTTTATGCAGACAGCTTTGCCATTCAGTATCAGAATACAGATCCATTCAGCGCCAGACCAATGGCAGAATCTTATGGGACAAAGGGATATATTATACAGAATCCTCCTGCTCTGCCCCTGACGCAGGAGGAAATGGATGATGTATATGCCCTGCCTTATACGGAGAAAGTTCATCCCATGTATGAGAAGCTGGGCGGAATTCCGGCACTGGAAGAAATCAAGTTCAGCCTGACAAGCAACAGAGGGTGTTTTGGCGGCTGTAATTTCTGCGCTCTGACTTTTCATCAGGGAAGAATTCTTCAGACCAGAAGTCATGAGTCTCTGATCGAAGAAGCTACCAGAATGACAAATGATCCTGAGTTCAAGGGTTATATTCACGATGTGGGTGGTCCCACAGCAGATTTCAGACAACCATCCTGTCAGAAACAGCTCACGAAAGGGGTCTGCAAGAATAAGCAGTGTCTGTTTCCCACGCCATGCAAAAACCTGACTGTAGATCATTCGGATTACGTTTCTCTGCTTCGGAAGCTGCGGAAGATCCCGGGAGTGAAGAAGGTATTCATCCGCTCCGGTGTACGCTTTGATTATGTGGTGGCAGACAGGGACAAGACTTTTTTGCGTGAACTGGTGGAACATCACGTAAGCGGGCAGCTGCGTGTGGCACCGGAACATGTGTCTGATCAGGTTCTGAAGTATATGGGAAAACCAAGTCACAGCGTTTATCAGCAGTTTCTTAAGGAATATGATGCGGCAAACAGGCAAACAGGAAAGCAGCAGTATGCTGTCCCGTATTTCATGTCCTCCCATCCGGGATGTACCATGAAAGAGGCAGTAAAACTTGCGGAATATGTCCGGGATCTTGGCTTTACCCCGGAACAGGTACAGGATTTCTATCCAACCCCGTCTACTCTTTCTACCTGTATGTACTATACGGGAATCCATCCTCTTACAGGTGAGAAGGTATATGTTCCGAAGAACCCCCATGAAAAAGCAATACAGAGAGCTTTGATGCAGTACAAGAATCCTGCAAACAGAGAACTGGTGCTGGAAGGCCTCAAAATGACCGGAAGAATGGACCTGGTAGGTTACGGCCCTAAATGTTTGATCCGGCCGCTTCGAGAGAATCATGGAGGCCAACAGCATACTCAGGGCAGCAGTCGGAATGCGAAAAACAGCAGAAATAGCAAAAATAACAAAAACAACAAAAACAGTTCAGCATCTGCAAAGAAGAACACTATCAGAAATATACATAAGAAAAATTCCGGAGGAGGACGTAAGTGACAGAAAAGAAAAACAGAAATAAAAAACAAAGTAAAGCGAAAACATCTTCAAGAGTATCCAAAGGGAATTTCGGATATTTCAGAAGTGAAAAGAGACGTCGCCTGATCATCACTGCAATTCTTTTTGCAGTACCCTTATTCATCTTTTTTACATCCTGGTTCTATTTTAAGACAAGAATGACTGTCTGGACAGTTGTAACTGTAGTTGGCTGTCTTCCGGCATGTAAATCCATGGTGAATCTGATCATGATTCTGAAATGCAGACCAATGGATGCCGGATTATATCAGAAAATCCATGAGCATCAGGGCAGTCTGGATATGGCATATGAACTTTACATGACTTTTTATGAAAAAAGTGCCTATATTGATGCAGCAGCAGTATGTGGAAATACAGTAGTGGCTTACAGCAGTGATCCGAAAATCGATGCATCTTTCATGGAAACCAATTCCCAGAAGATCATCCGTAAAAACGGTTATAAAGTGACGGTGAAAATTTTTACAGATCTCCGTCCGTTCCTAGAACGTCTTGATTCCATGAACGATCACAGAGAAAGTCTGGAAGAAGGAATCAAATTTACCCCGGACGAAAAATATCCGGATCTTTCCAGAAATGAACTGATCCGGCAGACCATTCTGGCATTGTGTCTGTAGTCGCCGGAATTCAATTACAAAATATATCTATAGCAATGTGTTATTTCGGAGTTTGGTATAATTATACAGGAACAATTAAATATGAAAGAATTTATTATAGAAGAAAATGAAGCGGGCCAGCGCTTTGATAAATATCTGGCCAAGCTTCTCAGAGAAGCACCTAAAAGTTTTTTTTACAAAATGCTCCGCAAAAAGAACATCACTCTAAATGGAAAGAAAGCCACAGGAAACGAAAAACTTCTCAAAGGCGACACCATCAAACTGTTTCTGAGTGATGAAACTTTCGATAAATTTGCAGGAAGCAGTCAGGCAGCAAGAGCATACTGCGAACTGGATATTGTTTACGAGGATCCTGATATCATTATCATCAATAAACCGGCAGGGATGCTTTCACAGCCGGCAGATGACGGGGAACCGTCCCTTGTAGAATATCTGACCGGCTACCTTTTAAAGAAAGGTGACCTTACAGAAGAACAGCTCAAAACCTTCAGACCTTCTGTATGTAACCGACTTGACCGTAATACCAGCGGAATGGTCTGTGCAGGTAAAAGCCTTGCCGGTCTGCAGTTTCTGTCCAGGATATTCCACGACAGAATACTTCACAAATACTACCTCTGCCTCACAAAAGGCAAAATAGAAAAACCGGATCATATCAGGGGTTATCTGCACAAAGATAAAAAAACAAACAAAGTAATCGTAAGCAGACAGGAATTCAAAGATTCCCTGCCGATTGAAACGAAATATCGTCCTCTTGGCAGCAACGGAAAAATAACTCTTCTGGAAGTTGAGCTGATCACAGGCCGTACTCACCAGATTCGTGCTCATCTTGCAGGAACAGGACATCCATTGCTTGGAGACACCAAATACGGAGATTCTGAATTTAATAAGCAATACATCCGCCATGGAGTCAGGCATCAGCTTCTCCATGCATACAGGTTAGTAATTCCGGAGACAGACCAGAACTTTGTGGCGCCGGCACCGGAGCTTTTCTGTAAAATCATCAAAGAGGAAAATCTTGAGGAGGCTTATCATGAGAATCTGGAAAGAAATATGGGATTACGCAAAAATGATCATCATAGTAGTAGTGATCGTAACGCTTGTGAATAGCGTAGTACTGATCAATGCCAAAATTCCTTCCGAATCAATGGAAAAAACCATTATGACAGGAGACCGTATTTTCGGATTCCGCCTTGCATATGGACTCAATCTGGATTTCTTCGGACATGAAATATCAAAAAAAATAAAAGATCCGGAACGCTTTGACATTGTTATTTTCAAATACCCGGATGACGAAAGCAAGCTTTTCATCAAACGAGTCATCGGACTTCCGGGAGAAAAAGTACAGATTAAGGACGGCAAAGTCTATATCAATGATTCAGAGATTCCTCTGGATGACAGTTTCGTTCCGGAAAAACCAAGAGGCAGCTTTGGCCCGTATGAAGTTCCCGAAAATAGCTATTTCGTCCTGGGTGATAACCGCAATCATTCCAAAGACTCCCGTTGCTGGAAAAGCACCAGTTTTGTGACCTTTGATGAGATTGTCGGAAAGGCAGTTATCAGGTATTATCCGTCGGTAAAATTATTGAAGTAGAAAATAAAATTTACGGAGAAATAAAGTGGCAACATGGAACAGCAGAGGTTTGCGGGGATCCACTCTGGAGGATCTTGTAAATCGTACAAATGAACAATACAGAGAAAAGGGACTGGCACTTATCCAGAAAATTCCCACTCCGATCACACCTGTCCGTATGGATAAGGAAAATCGTCATATTACGCTGGCATATTTCGAGCAACGAAGCACTGTAGACTATATCGGAGCAGTACAGGGCATCCCCGTCTGCTTTGATGCCAAAGAATGTGCGGCGGATACTTTTCCGCTTGCGAATATCCATCCTCATCAGGTGGAATTTATGCAGGCATTTGAAAAGCAGGGAGGGGTGGCTTTTTTTCTTATATTCTACAGCCATGAAAACCAGTTCTATTACCTTACACTGCGCAGTCTCCTTACTTTCTGGAACCGGATGCAGGAAGGCGGCCGCAAGAGCTTCCGGCGCGAAGAGCTGGAGCCTCAGTACTATTTGAATAAAAAAAGCGGGTTTCTTGTGCCCTTTCTGGATGGGATTCAGATTGATCTTGATGAGCGGGGATAGAAAAAGGGGGACGCACAGAAATTTATTTTATTTCCGGTGCGGTTTCGGCATCTAAGAGTTTCTAAGGCAAAAAAAATCTGCTAAAAGCATGAGCCGTCTTCTCAAACTCGCTCCGTCGCAGACTTCGCTCAGACAGTGAAACAGCCGGCTCATAACGCAGATTTTTTTTGCCTAAGAAACTCTAAGATACCTGCAAATGCACCGGAAATAAAATAAATTTCTGCGCTGTGTATTGGCAGTAACTATGAAGAAATCAACTTGCTGGCATACTATAGCAAGCCTCTTATAATGTTATTGATTCAGTTCATCAGAGCGTAAAATCCTGCGTCAGCACGCCTGTAGGTATCTTTCTTGTTTTTCGCACTCTGCTGAATTGCCTCAAATGCATTAGTACAGCGAAAATTAAGTTTCTGCTATATTGACGCAGGATGATTTTTTCAGCCGCAAGGCGGAGGAATGAGGCGTAGCGGTGGCTACGGCGATTGACGACAACGCTGCAGATGAAAAATCAGACAAGTCAATATAGCAGTTACTTAATATTCGCTGTATTAGTTAATAGACTTGCTATAGCCATCATAATCTTCCGCATTGCGAAAACCAGCTCGGAAACATATTGTATTTGAGGTGCATTTGCAGGTGTCTTAGAGATTCTTAGTTTTCAGGAAATCTGCGTTATGAGAAGAAAAGCCCCTTGTCTGAGCGACAGCGAGTAATTCCGGGCTTTTCTTCTCATGGTTTTAGCAGATTTTCCGAAGACTTAGAAGCTCTTAGATACCGAAACCGCACCTCAAATACAATATGTTTCTGAGCGTCCCTTTGAATACACATAACGAATAGACAAAAACAACAATATAATAACATTAACTGTACTTGACATTTATTTGAAAACCTATTATAATTCTATCTAGTTACACATTGCTTTGGTAGCACGTTACCGCACTAAAGCAAAATATAAAATAATAACAAAAAGAATTACAACATAACCAAGAGGAGGACCACCCATGCAGCGTATTTTCCACACCCCTGAAGGTGTAAGAGACATCTACAACGGCGAATGCAGCCAGAAAAGAAAGGTACAGGAGAAAATCCATCGCGTCTTCCACCAGTATGGCTATGAAGACATAGAAACCCCCACATTCGAATATTTCGAAGTGTTCAGCCGTGAAGTAGGAACCATCCCCTCCAAAGAACTCTACAAATTCTTTGACAGAGAAGGCAACACCCTGGTACTCAGACCTGACTTCACCCCGTCTGTATCCAGAGCCTGCGCAACCTACTTTTCCCCGGACAAAGAACCTGTAAGCCTCTGCTACACAGGAAACACCTTTATCAACAACACCAGCTACAGAGGACATCTCAAAGAAACCACACAGATGGGAGTAGAACGGATCGGTGATGAATCCGCAGATGCAGATGCAGAACTTCTTGCCATGACGGTGGAATGCCTTCTGGCAGCAGGTCTTACTGAATTTCAGGTCAGTGTCGGACAGGTAGATTACTTCAAATCTCTGTTAAAAGAAGCCGAACTCGGTCCGGAAGCAGAGGAACGCCTTCGTGTTTTGATCTCACAGAAAAATTCTTTCGGAGTAGAAGAGTTTGTAGAGGAACAGAAACTCAAAGACAGTATGCAGAAAGCATTTATTGAAATCCCACAGATGTTCGGTTCGGAAGAAGTCTTAAAGAAAGCCAGAAGTCTGACAAATAACGCCTGCGCACTGGAGGCGGTTTCCAGACTGGAAGAAATCTATGAGATTATGAAAAATTACGGATATGAAAAGTATATCTCTTTCGATTTTGGAATGCTCAGTAAATATCAGTACTATACAGGTATCATTTTCCAGGCATACACTTACGGAACCGGAGAGCCTATGATCAAGGGTGGCCGTTACAACGGACTGATGAAACACTTTGGCAAACCTGCGGCATCTATCGGATTTGCCCTTGAAGTAGATAACCTTCTTCTTGCACTTTCCAGCCAGAAACTGATCTCTGAGAAAGAAGAGAAGCCGGAAGTGATCGAATACGAGCCACAGAACCGTACAGAAGCCATTAAAGAGGCACAGAAACTTCGTGCAGAGGGTAGATGTGTGGCATTACGTTTGAAAAAGGAGGCCAGATAAGCCATGAGATACCTGACAGTTGCCCTGACAAAAGGCAGACTTGCCAACAAAACAATGGAGATGTTTGAGAAAGCAGGAATCACCTGCGAAGAGATGAAAGATAAAGATTCCCGTAAACTGATCTTTACCAATGAAGAACTGAAGATGAAATTCTTCCTTGCAAAAGGGCCGGATGTTCCTACCTATGTAGAGTATGGTGCGGCAGATATCGGAATTGTGGGAAAAGATACGATCCTGGAGGAAGGCCGTAAGCTTTATGAAGTGATGGATCTTGGATTTGGAAAATGTAAGATGTGTGTCTGTGGACCGGAGAGTGCCAGAGAAGTTCTGGAGAATAACCAGCTGATCCGTGTGGCGACTAAATATCCAAATATTGCCAAGGATTACTTTTTTAACAGAAAACACCAGACAGTAGATTTGATCAAATTAAACGGTTCCATTGAACTGGCACCCATCGTTGGTCTGTCTGAAGTGATCGTAGATATTGTGGAGACCGGAAGTACACTGAAGGAAAACGGACTGAAGGTGCTGGAAGAGGTCTGCCCGCTGTCTGCCAGAATGGTAGTCAATCAGGTGAGCATGAAGATGGAAAATGAGAGAATCCGTAAACTTATTGAAGACTTAAGAAGAGTTCTTCAGGAGGAGATGTAAAGATGCGTACAGTAAAATTAACAAAAGAATCAACAAAGGATATTCTTGAGAATCTGCTGAAAAGAAGCCCGAATAACTATGGAAAATTTGAATCCACAGTAGCTCAGATCCTTGATAAAGTAAAAAATGAAGGGGACGCAGCCCTTTTTGCCTATACAAAAGAATTTGACAAAGCTGATGTGACAAAAGAGACTATCCGCGTCACAGATGCAGAAATTGAAGAGGCTTATGCGCAGATTGATCCTGCACTTCTTGGAGTGATCCGCAAAGCTCTGGTCAATATCCGTCAGTATCATGAAAAACAGATCCAGAACAGCTGGTTTACAAGCACAACAGATGGAACTATGCTTGGACAGAAAGTAACACCGTTAAATCGTGTGGGTGTTTATGTACCCGGTGGAAAAGCAGTTTATCCGTCTTCTGTACTGATGAATATTGTACCTGCGAAAGTGGCAGGAGTCCCGCATATTGTTATGACAACACCGCCCGGAAAGGATGGCAAAGTATGCGCTTCCACACTGGTAGCAGCCAAAGAAGCAGGAGCAGATGAGATTTATAAGGTGGGTGGTGCACAGGCAATCGGTGCCCTTGCTTTCGGAACAGAGAGTATTCCGAAGGTAGACAAGATCGTAGGTCCCGGAAACATTTTCGTAGCTCTTGCAAAGAAAGCAGTATATGGCTATGTAAGCATTGACTCCATTGCAGGACCGAGTGAGATCCTTGTTCTTGCAGATGAGACAGCTAATCCGCATTTTGTGGCAGCAGACCTTCTTTCCCAGGCAGAGCATGATGAACTGGCATGTGCTATCCTGATCACTACAAGTGAGGAATTTGCGAAGAAAGTAGATGAAGAAGTAAAAGGTTTCGTGGAGGTTCTTTCCAGAAAAGAAATCATTCAGAAATCTCTTGATAACTTTGGCTACATTCTGATTGCAGAGGATATGGACGAAGCGATTGAGGCGGCCAATGAAATCGCTCCGGAACATATGGAAATCGTGACAGCCAATCCTTTTGAAGATATGATGAAAGTGAAGAATGCAGGTGCGATCTTTATCGGAGAGTACAGCTCCGAGCCACTGGGAGATTATTTTGCAGGTCCGAACCATGTGCTTCCTACAAACGGAACTGCCAAATTCTTCTCAGCCCTTTCCGTAGATGATTTTATCAAGAAATCAAGTATTGTATATTACTCAAAATCTGCGCTGCGTAACATCCACAAAGATATCATCCAGTTTGCAACTTCTGAGCAGCTTACTGCACATGCAAATTCTATTGCAGTTCGTTTTGGGGATGAAGATAACGAATAATGGTAAGGCTTTGAATCTGAAATCTGCTATAATGTAAACTGTAGTTTGCACAGAAAAACATGGATTCAGAGTGTTTGAAAATAAGTAAGACAGAGAGGACTTAACCATGGCAAGAGAAGCCTCAGCAGAAAGAAATACAAAAGAAACAGAAATCAAATTAAAAATAAATCTGGATGGAACCGGATACTCTGATATTGAGACAGGTGTGGGATTTTTTGACCATATGCTGGATGGATTTACCCGTCATGGACTTTTTGACCTCAGTGTCAGAGTCCATGGAGATCTTCAGGTGGATGATCATCACACCATTGAGGATACAGGAATTGTTCTGGGAACAGCATTAAAAGAAGCAATTGGTGACAAAAAGGGGATTAAGCGCTATGGAAGCTGCATCCTTCCTATGGATGAATCCCTGGTGCTCTGTGCGATCGATCTGTCCGGAAGACCTTACTTTGTATGGGATGCAGAGTTTACCACAGACAGGATTGGTGACATGTCCACAGAAATGGTGAAAGAATTTTTCTATGCCATTTCCTATGCCTGTGGCATGAATCTTCATATCAAGGTTCTGGCAGGTGGGAATAATCACCATGTAGCAGAAGCAATGTTCAAAAGTTTTGCCAAAGCACTGGACGCAGCCACATCCTATGATCCAAGGATCACAGATGTTCTGTCTACCAAGGGCAGTCTGTAAATTCTGAAGATTTACGAAAATATCAATCAACAAAATTATATGGAGACAGAAAATGGAAAATACAGTGAATTTAAAAAGCAGCATCGCATGGTCTGATTTTAAATTAAACAGTGATGGAATGGTACCTGTCATAGCTCAGGATTATCAGACAAACGAAGTACTGATGCTGGCGTATATGAATGAAGAAGCATTTAATACCACTCTTGAAACAGGTAAAATGACTTACTGGAGCAGAAGCCGCAATGAACTCTGGACGAAGGGACTCACATCCGGACATCTCCAGTTTGTAAAATCCCTTACACTGGATTGTGACAATGATACGATCCTTGCTAAAGTAGAGCAGATCGGTGCAGCCTGCCATACCGGAAACAGAACCTGTTTTTTCAAAGCCCTGACAGAAGTGTGATGAATAACGCGATAATATACATACAAGCCAAAATTCCATTGCCGCAGGCAATCTGGAATGAATTTTGGCTACGTTACTGTGAACGGAGTGAACAGTAACACTAATGCCAAACATTAAAGGAAAATATACACGAATTGTATTGACATTTTTGGTAAAATGTGATAAAAAAAGAATATCCGAATTGAATATGTGCAATGTTATAACGCAAAGGTTGCATCGTACTTGATGCGCAAAAGAGAATCCGGTGAGAATCCGGAGCGATACCGTCACTGTGTATGGGAGCTGTTTTTCAGAAACCACTGGGAAACCGGGAAGGGAGAAACAGCGATGATCGAAGTCAGGAGAACTGCCTTGGCGTAGAATTTAAGGTCTGCGGTATACAGAACCTGTATTCTCATAACGATACATAGCTCTTTTATTAAATGAATCAGACAGAATCGGAAATTACAGATATATCTGGTACATATAAACCATGTATTTATGGGAAGGCGGTAGCTGCAGAATATGCAGCTGCCTTTTTTGTGCATACAATTGTCCGGAAATACGAGAAATAAAAGAGGAAAAACGAAATGAAAAGAAAATCCATGTTAGCCTTATTACTGGCAGTATCCATGACCTGTTCCATGACAGCAGCAACAGGTACAGTTGCTTTTGCATCTGATGATGCAGCAACAGAAGAGGCTGCAGATGACACAGAAGCAGCTGCAGACGATGCAGATGCAGCAGATACAGAGGAAGCATCTGATGATACAACAGAAGCTTCTGATGATGATCAGAAAGCCGCAGACGAAGTTGGTGCCCTGATCGATAAGATTTATGTTCAGGAAAGAACAGACACAACTGACGAAGACTGCAAAGCAGCAAAAGAAGCATGGGACAAACTTACAGATGCTCAGAAAGAACTGGTAACAGGTGAAGAAGCAAGCCCTGAATACTTTGGACGTGACACAGGTGATGCTTCCAAAGATGATCCTCGTAACCAGGATGAGATTGGTGAGAATGAACTTCTTGTAGTAAGTTTTGGTACATCCTTCAACGACAGCCGTGCAGAGGATATCAAAGGAATCGAGGATGCCCTTGCAAAAGCATATCCGGACTGGTCAGTAAGACGTGCATTTACAGCACAGATTATCATCAACCATGTACAGGCAAGAGATGATGAAGTAATCGATAATATGCAGCAGGCTCTTGACCGTGCAGTAGCTAACGGTGTTAAGAATCTTGTTGTACAGCCGACACATCTGATGCATGGTGCAGAATATGATGAAATGACAGAGGCAATTGATGGATACAAAGACAAATTTGAATCTGTTGCAATTGCAGAGCCAATGCTCGGTGAAGTTGGTGATGACGCTACAGTGATCAATGATGACAAGAAAGCAGTTGCTCAGGCAATCACAGATGAAGCTTGCAAGGAAGCTGGATTTGATGATATGAAAGCAGCAGCAGATGCAGGCACAGCATTTGTATTCATGGGACATGGTACATCCCATACAGCTAATGTAACCTATGACCAGATGCAGACACAGATGGATGATCTTGGATTCACAAACGCTTTCATCGGAACTGTAGAGGGAGAACCGGAAGACACAGCATGTGACAAGGTTATCGAGAAAGTAAAAGAAGCAGGATTCAAGAATGTGATCCTTCGTCCTCTGATGGTCGTTGCCGGAGACCACGCTAACAATGATATGGCCGGTGATGATGCAGATTCCTGGAAATCTCAGTTTGAAGCATCCGGTGATTTCGACAGTGTTGACTGCCAGATCGCAGGTCTTGGAAGAATTGCAGCAGTAGAAGATCTGTATGTGGCTCATACAAAAGCAGCAATTGATTCTCTTGGAGCATCTGACGATGCAGCGGCAGAAGATACTGATGCCGAAGCAGCAGATGACAGTGCAGACGATGCACAGGCAGATGACGCAGCTGAGACAACAGCTGATACTGCAGAGGCTGATGCTGAATAAAAAATATTGTTCAAACAAGATAAACTGCCCGGAGGACTTGCAAAAGTTTCCGGGCAGATATATTATATGATAAGAAAAAAAGAAGTCATAGCAATTCCATAAAATACTGCAAACAGTTCGCACGTTTCTGTTCATTCCGTTCACAGTAACGTGCGCACATCTGAGAAAGATCCAGAGGAACTGTCTTAATTGCATTATTTTCTGGAATTACTATAATATATTTGCCATCACCTGTTCAAAAGCCTGTTGCTCTGCAGCAGATGGGTTGAACAGCACGATAGAAAAAACTATAAAAAATATGAAGATAAGGGAGAAGAAATAATCATGAAGAAACGTTCATTTACATTATTAATGTCAGCACTTACTATTTCAGCTACTCTGATCGGTACAAGCCCGGTTGCTGCAAAGACAGATACTGATACGGCAACAGAAGAAACCACTGATAAAGAAGAAACCACTGCAAAAGATGCTGATTCAGAAAATACAGATAATAAAGAAACAGATGCATCCAAGGGTGATACATTAGAGGATGGCACCTACACAGCAGAATTTGATACAGACAGCGGAATGTTCCATGTAAATGAAACAAACGACGGAAAAGGAACCCTTACAGTAAAGGATGGCAAGATGACTATCCATGTAAGCCTTGCTTCAAAGAAAATTGTAAATCTTTTTGTGGGAAAGGCAGAAGATGCACAGAAAGACGGGGCAGAGATTCTTGAACCAACCACAGATACTGTTACATACAGCGATGGAATGAGTGAGGAAGTATATGGATTTGATATCCCGGTACCCGCAATTGATGAAGAATTCGATGTAGCTTTGATCGGAACAAAAGGAAAATGGTATGACCATAAGGTAAGTGTCAAAAATCCTGTAAAATCCGATGATACAGATGCAAAAAAAGATGATAAAGAAAATAAAGATGCAGATTCCAAAGCAGATGACACAGACAAAGATGCGAAAGACAGCAAGACAAGTGAAGGTAAGACTCTGGCAGATCTGAATCTTGAAGATGGCGACTATACCATGGATGTAACTCTTACAGGCGGTTCAGGAAGAGCAACCATTGATTCTCCTGCTGCCATTAAGGTAGAAGGCGATAAAGCTACAGCAACTATCGTATGGAGCAGTCCGAACTATGATTATATGCTTGTGGATGGTGAGAAATATGAGCCGGTTAATAAAGATGGAAACTCCACTTTTGAAATCCCTGTCAGCGTATTTGATGCAGAGATGGAGGTAACAGCAGATACAGTAGCAATGAGTGAGCCTCACGAGATTGACTACACCTTAAATTTTGATTCCACAACTGCCAAAGAAGCAGAAAAAACAGCAAAATAATCATATACAAACAAAGAAACAATTATGAAGATGAAAAACATAATAAAGAAACAGCAAAAAACAATATTTATCGGTTTTATATCAGTTGCATTATTTATTATCTGTATATGCACTGTCTGTACAGCATACGCAGCAGATAAAGACAATGCAAAAACTCCTGTGGATATCCCGGGACTTACCTATGATCACAGTATGGAACTTTCCTACGCAGAAGAATTCAGCGTAGACTATTACAATGATGGCTATGCTCTGATCACTATCAATCAGGAAGGACAGTTTCTTGTAGTTCCAGAGGGAAAAAAGGCTCCAAAGGGGCTTGAAAAAGATATCACAGTTATTCAACAACCGCTGAACAACATCTATCTGGTAGCAACCTCTGCTATGGATCTTTTCCGCGCAATTGACGGTATTGACAGCATTCGTCTTTCAGGAACTCAGGAGAATGGATGGTATATCCAGGAAGCAAAAGATGCCATGGAATCCGGAAAAATGATTTATGCAGGCAAGTACAATGCACCGGATTATGAACTGATCCTGAATGAAGGCTGTGGTCTTGCCATTGAATCAACTATGATCCACCATAATCCGGAGGTGGAAGAGAAACTGGAACAGTTTGGTATCCCGGTAATGGTAGAACGTTCCAGTTATGAGAGCCATCCTCTGGGAAGAACTGAATGGATGAAACTCTATGCTGTGCTTCTCGGAAAGGAAGATGTAGCTGAGAAGGCATTTAAGGAGCAGACAGACAAGCTTGACAAAGTTCTGACCTCTGATGATAAAGATACAGGTAAAACAGTAGCATTCTTTTACATTAATTCCACAGGTGCTGTCAATGTGCGAAAAAATGGTGATTATGTTTCAAACATGATCGAGCTTGCAGGCGGCAAATATGTTCCCGAAGATACAGGAGAAAGTGATAACGCTTTGTCTACCATGAATATGCAGATGGAAGAATTTTATGCCAAAGCAAAAGATGCGGACTATATCATCTATAACAGTACTATCGACGGTGAACTTTCTACTATTGATGAACTGCTGGCAAAAAGTAATCTTCTGGCAGATTTTAAGGCAGTGAAGGATGGAAATGTGTGGTGTACGGGGAAAAATCTTTTCCAGGAAACCACTGAGCTTGGAACTATGATTGAAGATATTCATACAATTCTTACTACAGATGATGATTCGCTGGATGAACTTGCATATATGCATAAGTTAAAATGATATTTGTAACTTTTCGGCACACTCGAATCCGCATCCTATGCGATTGGTATAGTTATTTACGAATGGCACTGAAATATGTTTGCGGGATTCTGCAGAACTGCCAAAAGCAGGAAATATAAAAACAAAAGGAACAAAAAATATGGATGACAAAAAACGTACAGCCAGATACTGGATAGCATTTTTTATACTGGCGGTGTTTCTGGTGATTTTATTTGTCTGGAATGTAAATGCCGGAAGCATTCATCTTTCAGTGGGTGAGATTCTGAATATTATTTTCAGACATCAGGGAGATGCGACTGCTTACAATATAATATGGGAAATCCGTCTTCCCAGGATTCTGTCAGTGATCATTCTTGGAGGAGCACTTTCTGTATCCGGATTTCTTCTTCAGACATTTTTTAATAACCCTATTGCAGGTCCCTTTGTACTTGGAATTTCTTCAGGAGCCAAGCTGGTAGTTGCACTTCTGATGATTTATTTTCTGAGCAGATCTATTTCCATGGGTTCTGCAGCCATGATCATTGCAGCATTTATCGGTTCTATGATTTCCATGGGATTCGTCCTGCTGGTTGCAAAAAAAGTCCACAACATGTCCATGCTGGTTATCAGCGGTGTCATGATCGGTTACATCTGTTCTGCAGTTACAGATTTCGTAGTTACATTTGCGGATGACTCCAATATCGTCAATCTTCACAACTGGTCACTGGGAAGCTTTTCAGGAATGTCCTGGGGTAATGTGAAGGTAATGACAACAGTAGTTCTGCTCACAATGGTGATCGTGTTCTTTATGTCCAAACCTATCGGTGCCTACCAGCTGGGTGAAGTTTATGCCCAGAATATGGGAGTGAATATCAAGCTGTTCCGCATAGGACTGATTCTCTTATCCAGTATTCTGTCTGCCTGTGTGACAGCTTTTGCAGGACCAATTTCTTTTGTTGGCATTGCAGTGCCTCACATTGTAAAAAGCCTGCTGAAAACAGCCAGACCGCTCCTTGTGATCCCGGCCTGTTTTCTGGGAGGGGCAGTATTCTGTCTTTTTTGCGATCTGATTGCCAGAACCGTATTTGCACCTACAGAACTCAGTATCAGTTCCGTAACAGCAGTATTTGGTGCACCGGTTGTAATCTATATCATGATCCACAGACAGAAGAGGAATTGATATAAAAAGCGGGAGCAGAATACGCTATCCGGGCAGATTACTTATATGATGCAGCATAAAAAAGGAAAACAGGAAAACATATGTCAGAGAAAATAGCAGATGTAATAAGAGAAACAGAAAATAACAAAGCAGACCGGCAGGAACAGTATTTTTTCCGTACGGATCAGCTGACTGTGGGATATGACGGAAAACCTCTTATCAGAGAAATCAATATTCAGCTGAAAAAGGGAGAAATCCTCACTCTCATCGGTCCTAACGGTGCCGGGAAATCCACTATTCTTAAAAGCATCACCAGACAGCTTGCCGCGATCAGCGGTACTGTTTATCTGGATAAAGAGAGAATGGCAAAGATGACTAATAAAGAGGTCTCTCAGAAACTGGCAGTCGTGCTCACGGAGCGTATGCGACCGGAACTGATGACCTGCGAAGACATTGTAGCCACAGGGCGTTATCCTTATACAGGCACTTTGGGAATACTCTCCGCAGAGGATAAGGCAAAGGTAAAGAAATCAATGGAAACCGTCCATGCATGGGATTTAAAAGACAGAGATTTCACAGCCATCAGTGATGGTCAGAGACAGCGAATCCTTCTTGCCCGGGCTATCTGTCAGGAACCGGAGATCATTGTGTTGGATGAGCCGACTTCTTTTCTGGATATCCGTCATAAGCTGGAACTTCTTACTATTTTGAAACAGATGGTGCTGGATCATCAGCTTACAGTGATCATGTCGCTGCATGAGTTGGATCTTGCACAGAAAATATCTGATAAAGTTATCTGTGTACATGGAGAATATATAGAGAAATACGGTGCTCCGGAAGAAATCTTTACTTCTGAGTATATTCGGAAGTTGTATGGAATTACCAGAGGAAGCTATAATGCTGCTTTTGGATGTGTGGAGATGGATCCGCCCAGAGGTGAACCTCAGGTGTTTGTAATTGGCGGTAATGGAAGTGGAATTCCGTATTATCGAAAACTGCAGAGACAGGGAATTCCGTTTGCGGCAGGAGTGCTTCACACGAATGATGTAGACTGTCAGGTAGCCGGTGCACTTGCAGACCAGGTGATTACAGAGAAACCTTTCGAAAGTATTTCACAGGAATCTTATGATAAGGCTGTGGAATTGATGAAAAAATGTCAGAAAGTTATCTGTCCTCTGAAAGACTTCGGAACAATGAATGCCGCAAACAGGGAACTGCTTCGCCTTGCGCGGGAGCTGGGAATACTGGCAGAGCTATAGTACATCGTTTTCGAAATAATATTATTATTTCATGTATATGTATGCTATAATGGATACCATCAATCATCCAAAGGAGAGAAATATGGATAAGTTATACATTGTTATCCCGGCATACAATGAGCAGGATAACATTGAACAGGTCATTAATGACTGGTATCCTGTTATAGAGAAGCATAACGGAAACGGTCAGTCACGTCTGATTGTCATTGATGACGGGAGCAAAGATTCTACATATGAAAAACTGAAACAGTGTACAAAGACACGCCCTCTGCTGATTCCGATAACAAAACCAAACGGCGGTCATGGTGCAACTGTGCTTTATGGCTATAAGTATGCACTCAAAAATGGTGCAGATTACATTTTCCAGACAGATTCAGACGGCCAGACACTGCCGGAAGAGTTTGAACCGTTCTGGAAACGAAGACAGAAATATGATATGGTCATCGGCTGGAGAAAAGACAGACAGGATGGAATATCACGTGTTTTTGTAACAAAAACTCTGAAACTGGTTATCCGTATCTGTTTTGGGGTAAATCTGACAGATGCCAACACTCCGTACCGTTTGATGAAAGCAGAGACGATGGCCAGGTACATACATCTGATCCCGAAGGATTTTAATCTTTCCAATGTACTTCTGGCTGTTATTTATAAGAAGAAGGGATGCAGCATCAAATTTCTTCCTGTCACATTCAGACCTCGTCAGGGCGGGGTGAATTCCATTAACATGAAGAAAATCTGTAAGATCGGAAAACAGGCGGTAATAGATTTTGTGAAATTGAACAGGATTATCCGCCGAACATAAAAAAATGATGAAAAAAAACTGTTGTTTCTACAGTGATCGTGAGGAACAGCAGTTTTTTTATGTTATAGGAAATTACTCCGTAATGTTCCTATAACATAAAAAAGCCCTCCGGGCGGGATTCTTTCTTGTATTTTCAGATAAATGTCGAATCATATCATAAGATGTCGGACGAAATAAATTGACATTTTCTTTAAACAAAATTACAATTATAGTTGTAATAAGACAGAAAACGGTATGTACCGATCTGCACACATCGGGTACATAACACACATAACACAACAAATCAACATATAACAAAACAACACACACAGGTAACAAGGTTACCACAAATGTAAAAATAATAATAGGGAGAAAAGAATAAGATGAACAAAATGAATGAATTGTGCGAAATGGAATTAACAGGTCGTTACGAGGAGAAACTTTCTGCTCTGAAAGCGGAAATCAGTGCAGCAGATGAGTATATCAGGCAGGATAACAGTGACCTGACGGAATTTGAGAACCGATATGAGCGCTTAGATATCCCGTATCGTGTAAAAAGATTTCTGGATGACTATATTGCGTGTATGCAGACAAAATATGAACGTCTTGCAGACCTGTGCTATCTGGCAGGAGAACAAGGATTATAAAAAAAATCTTGTTTTATCTGTCGAAATAAAGTATTGTAGTAATATACTATATTTACGACAGATAAGGAGAAAATGCGTTATGTACAGAAAGAAAAATTTTATAAGTCTGGGAATGAGCCTGGTTCTGGCAGCAGGAATTACGGTAACACCTGTAACAGCAGCAGATTTCACAGATGGTACAGTTTCTGAATTTAATTCAGATGATGCAACAGAATTTGATGTACAACAGGAAACTGCGGATAATGCGGAGTTTGCATCAGATACAGAGGATAGCATTTCGGACAAAGCAGGTTCAAATGAAGCAGATTCAGACGAAGAAGTCTTTGCAGAGGCTGTAATTCCGGACGAAAACGGTGCTGTGGATAACAGACAGCTTCTGGAGAAATATCTGAATGACATTCTGTACGGACAGGATCCGGACACACAGCCAGCAGCTTCTCTGGGTGAGGATGTACTGAATGGACAGCAGCAGACCTTATATGAGGAACTTAAGAGTAAAATCAGCGCAGTGGCATCGAAAGGTGGTTCTACCAGGTTTAAAGTCAGTTCAGATCTGGGACTGACCTGGCAGACAACAGCAAGCGGTAATGCGCTCAAAAGAGAAGTAGCCGCACACCTTAATGAACTGGATATTTCAAAGATTATCGATTGCCTGGCTGTAGATTGTCCATATGAATTGTACTGGTACGAAAAGACTGCAGCTACTACCTGGCAGTATGGTTACAGCACAAAGGCAACAGGAAACAAAACAACTGTAAAAATTGAAAATCTTTCCATATCTATGCCGGTGATCAGCAGTTATGCTTCCGGTAAATATAAAGTAAATGCAGGGATTGTACAGCTTGCAAAAAGTGCAGCAGAAAATGCCAGAATGATCGTAAAAGAATTTCAGGGTTATACAGAGACAGAAAAGCTGTACGGATATAAAGAAATGATCTGCTACCTGACTTCCTACAATGATGATGTGACGGAGGATGATGAATACGGAGATCCATGGCAGTTAATCTATGTTTTTGACGGAGATGACAGTACTAATGTGGTCTGTGAAGGTTATTCCAAGGCATTTCAGTATCTGTGCGATCTCAGTGACATTACCTGCTATACAGTGACCGGTATGATGAATGGCGGTACAGGTGAAGGTCCTCATATGTGGAATATTGTGGCAAATAACGGTAAATATTATATGGCAGATATCACAAACAGCGATGAAGGAACAGTTGGAGAAGACGGAGGTCTGTTTCTGGATACTCCGATTTCAGGAAGTATTTCCCGGGGCTATACATATGCGACAGACAGTGCGAATATATATTTTGCATATGACAAAGAAGCAAAGAGCTTATATGGAACCGGAAAAAATTCCATTCTTTATATGACGAAGGAAACGTATTCTGCTGATGATTTGACTGCAAAACCGGCAAAAACTTCAATTACAGGTATATCAAACAGGACTGCCGGAAAACTTGTGATTACATGGAAAAAGGCAAAGAGTGCAGACGGATATGAGATCTATCGCCGGGCAGGAACCACTAATCCATACGTAAGAGCAGCGGTAATTAAATCCGGTTCAACTACAAAATACACAAATGCAAAACTGAAAAAAGGACATACATATTATTACAGAATCCGTTCATACAGATATGATGAGAATGGAAGAAAGATATACAGCGGCTGGTCAACAGTAAAGAAGCAGAAGGTAAAATGAAATCGGTAATCAGAAAAAGACACAAAGGATAACGTGAATAAAACAATGATGAAAGTACTTTCGTAAAAACAGAGTACACAGTTTCAGGGGATTTTCTTGCCATATGTGGAACATCATGATACAATGAGACACGATATGACAGAGAGAACCCCTGAAATTTTATTATATTATAAGAAATTACTCCATAATGCTCTTATAATATAATAAAGCAGTATTTTTATAATACTGTAAATATCTGGAAAATATGGGAGGAATAAATATAAATGTGTGGAATTGTTGGATTTACAGGTAATCATCAGGCAGCACCTATATTATTATATGGTCTGTCCAGACTTGAATATAGAGGTTATGATTCAGCGGGACTTGCAGTTCGCGACGGCGAAGGTGATACAGAGGTTATTAAAGCGAAAGGCAGACTGAAAGTTCTTGCAGATAAAACTAATAATGGAGAATCTGTACCTGGAACATGTGGTATCGGACATACCCGTTGGGCGACACATGGAGAACCATCTGAGACAAATGCGCATCCCCATATGAGTGATGACGGTAACGTAGTAGCAGTTCATAATGGAATCATTGAGAATTATCAGGAACTGAAAGACAAACTGATCCGCAATGGCTATGAGTTTTATTCATCTACAGACACTGAAGTAGCAGTTAAACTTGTAGATTATTATTATAAGAAATATCTCGGAACACCGGTAGATGCCATTAACCATGCAATGGTCCGTATCCGCGGTTCCTATGCTCTTGCGATCATGTTTAAAGACTACCCGGGAGAGATTTATGTGGCAAGAAAAGACAGCCCGATGATCCTTGGGGTGGAGAACGGTGAATCTTACATTGCATCCGATGTTCCTGCAATTTTAAAATACACCAGAAATGTATATTATATTGGAAATCTGGAGATGGCTCGTATCAGAAAAGGGGAGATCACGTTCTACAATCTGGATGGTGATGAGATCCAGAAAGAGCCGAAAACAATTGAATGGGATGCAGAAGCGGCGGAGAAAGCGGGATTTGAACATTTCATGATAAAAGAAATTCATGAACAGCCGAAAGCAGTTCGGGATACTTTGAATTCTGTACTCAAAGATGATCGTATTGATTTCTCAGAAGTAGGTCTTACAGATGAGGAAATCAAAAAGATCAGCCAGATCTATATTGTAGCCTGTGGCTCTGCTTACCATGTGGGAATGGCAGCCCAGTATGTGATTGAAGATCTGACAAGGATTCCGGTACGTGTGGAACTGGCATCGGAATTCCGATACAGAAATCCGATTTTAGATCCGGAAGGTCTTGTGGTCATTGTCAGCCAGTCAGGGGAAACAGCAGACAGCCTTGCGGCACTTCGTGAGGCGAAACAGAGAGGTATCCGTACACTGGGAATTGTCAATGTGGTAGGTTCTTCCATTGCCAGAGAAGCGGATAATGTTTTTTACACTCTGGCGGGACCGGAAATTTCTGTAGCAACTACCAAGGCATACAGTACTCAGCTGATTGCCTCCTATGCATTGGCAGTGCAGTTTGGAAAAGTCAGAGAACAGATTACAGAAGAAAAATATCAGGAGCTGATCGCAGAGCTGAAAACACTTCCGGATAAGATTGCCAAGATTATTGAAGATGACAAAGAGCGTATCCAGTGGTTTGCGGCTAAGCAGGCAAATGCCAGGGATGCTTTCTTTATCGGGCGTGGTATTGACTATGCCATCAGTATGGAAGGCAGCCTGAAGATGAAAGAAGTCAGTTATGTACACACAGAAGCTTATGCGGCCGGAGAACTGAAACATGGCACAATCTCTCTGATTGAGGACGGAACTCTTGTGATCGGTATTCTCACGCAGAATCATCTCTATGAGAAAACAGTCTCCAATATGGTAGAATGTAAGAGCCGCGGTGCATACCTGATGGGACTCACCACATATGGACATTATAATATAGAAGATACTGCAGATTTCACAGTTTATATTCCGAAAACAGATCCACACTTTGCAACTTCACTGGCAATTATTCCTTTGCAGCTGCTTGGCTACTATGTCAGCGTAGCCAAAGGCCTGGATGTAGATAAGCCGAGAAATCTGGCTAAGAGTGTAACTGTAGAATAGTGCCGGGAAAACAATATAATATGTAGCGTAATGCCACAGACTGTAAAGGATTAATACGGTCTGTGGCATTTTTTTCAAAATCCCAGAATCTCATGAAAATAGATCTGATTTTGAATAACAGAAGGATGTTCAGGTTTCAGTGTTCTGGCTTTCCGGTGAAATTCAAAAGCTTCTTTGTGCATTCCGGATTTGTCCAGACATACACATAATTGCAGAAATGGTATGAAATTATGGCAGTCCGGAATATAGAATCCTCCGTTTTGGCTGTTGTCCGGTGCAAGAAGTGCCTGATGATACCAGTGAGCTGCCATGGAAAAGTTCTGTTTCATAAAAAATATTTTCCCAATCTCACAGCATATTTCGGCTCTTGGAATATCTGACATGAAACTGTGAAACAGTATCTCAAGAGCATACTGGTCATTGCCTGATGCCTGATAACAATAGGAGAGAACCAGACAACTGTCCAGTCTGTTTTCAATCCAGCCGTCCGGCTCTTTCAGAAATTTTTTCAGAACACAGATGGCATACTCGTATTGCTTATGATAAAAAAGTTCCCGGCCATAATAAAATAAGTCTCTGGATTCCAGAGGCTCTCCTTCTTCAATCATCTGTTGATAGATGTGCAGATTTCGAAAGGAAGAGCAGGGTTTTATTTTGCGATGTTCAATCTGTATGGGAGAATAAAGGATGTTCCCGGTGGGAATGATGGATTCATGAACTCTTCCCCGCCATCTGAAATTTCGGGAAGTTTTTAAGATGCGTTCTCTGTAACAGGAGAATGCAGCATGATTCCATTCATCGAAATCTGTGACATAATCCATCATAACCATATCTGTGTTCGGACTCAGTGTTTCTTTTAATTGTTTTAGTCTGTACAGATTTTCCTGAGTGATCATGTCGTCTGCATCCAGCCACATCCAGTAATCAGTACTGACTTTTTCCGAAATAAAATTCCGGGCAGCAGAAAAATCATTTTTCCATGGAAAATCATAAACTTCTGCTGTAAATTCTCTGATAATTTCTTTGGTCCTGTCTGTAGAACCGGTATCACAGATAAGAATTTTGTCTACAATTTCTTTCATGGGTTTCAGGATACGCGGCAATACTTTTTCTTCATTTTTTACAATCATACAAAGGCTGAGAGAAATCATGGAAGATAATTTAAAGCACCTTTTGAGAAAATCAGGAGGAGCATTTGCCCCTCCTGAGGTTTAAGTTGCAAGAAGTCCGGCTGCGCGGAGATTTGCGAGAAGCTGATTAAACTGGGTTACAATATCTGTCTGACCTGTGGCATCTGCTACGGCCGCTGCCGGAGCTACAGTACCGGCAGGTCCGGTAGCACCAGTGGCACCAGTAGGTCCGGCAGGTCCGGCAGCACCAGTAGGTCCGATAGCTCCGGCAGGTCCGGCAGGGCCAGTGGCTCCGGTAGCTCCGACAGGTCCGGTAGCGCCAGTGGCTCCAACAGGTCCGACAGGACCTGGGTAGCCTTGAAGTCCGGGTTCACCCTGGGGGCCCTGAGGTCCCATTGGACCAACGGGACCGGGACAGCCTCTGGGTCCGGTAGGACCAGGACAACCGCGCGGCCCCTGAGGTCCCTGACAGTCACAGCTGCAGCGATTGTTATTGTTACAACAGGATGTACCGGATAATTCCGGATCATCTGAGGTATGACGACTAAACAGCATAGAAAAGTATCACCTCTGGAAAATCCTATATCGTCAGACTAGACAGTCTGCCCGGCAGACTGTAATTTTACAGGACATTCCGGCAGTTGTCGTGGAATCTGACAATAATAGATTGCAGTTCTCGATATTAGTATATGTTTCATATGTGAGTTTGTGACTTACTATTGTATAACTGTCAACTACCCATTACCTAAAGGCAATGGGCTTGTAACTGCCCAGTCGTAGTAACGGTTTACGCCTTCGACCTTTTATCCCCAATAGGTATTGCTACCTAAAGTGGCGTTACATCATAGGGTGGTTGACAGCATCCTTTACAGACAAGATATACTCATCTGTAACTGTATCAGGTACTAAACTTCCCATGCTATACAGCAAACATTCTTTTACGGGTAAGATTTTACGCAATACGCGAGTTTTTTACTTTATAGGAAAGAAATATAAAAACTGCTGTGGAAGATAAGTTTATTTTCCTGACAGGATAATTATCAAAAATGAAAAGAGTCTGATGCATAAAACATATAGGTTTATGCGTTGGATTCTTTTTTGTCTCTTGCCCAATAAGTTCCGGTATGCTATGATAAACAAAAGCATATTTTCTAATTATCTAAATCTATGTAACTGTCCGGTATTTTCAACAGTTACAGCCAAATCTCAATTCATATACAGATCATGAATCTGTTCTTTCAGAAAAGTCATGCTTTAATTTTCACTATTTATTTCTAGCAGGAGTTTTCTAAAAGACAGGAACTCCTGAACATATTTATTAAGGAGGTTATAAGATGCTGTATAAGAAGACAGAAAAGCTATCAATAATAAAGAGGGAGGGTGAGATAATGGGTATGTTTGTAAATCCGAATGCTGCAGCATTTCAGTGTGCAGTCAATTCAGAAGTATATATAGACAAAACGGGATTATTGGAATATACAAATAAAGTATTGGGCACAAATGCCAGGTTTATATGTAACAGTCGTCCGCGCAGATTCGGGAAATCTGTTACTGTAGATATGCTGACTGCATATTACAGTAAAGGATGCGACACTGAAAAAATGTTTTCAGGACTGGAAATCAGCAAATGTCTGGATTTTTACGAACATTTAAATAAATATGATGTCATTCATTTTGATGTACAATGGTGCTGTATATCAGCAGGTTCCAGTGAGAATTTAATTTCATATATCACGAATATCGTTGTTTCCGAATTAAGAGAGACTTATCCTGAAGTCAATCTGGTGGAAAACAGCACTATATATGGAGCAATGGCACGAATTAATACTGTATTAGGAAAACAGTTTATTGTAATCATTGATGAATGGGATGTTCTGATCCGTGATGAAGCCCATAATCAGGCAGCGCAGGAAATGTATATTGACTTTCTCAGAAACATGTTTAAAGGAATTGAGGCATCAAAATATATCGCACTTGCATATCTGACCGGAATTTTACCGATAAAGAAATTAAAAACCCAGTCTGCCTTAAATAATTTCACCCAGTTTACAATGCTTAATGCCGGCCCATTGACACCATATATCGGCTTTAATGAAGATGAAGTAATCGATTTGTGTGAAAAATATGAGATAGATTTTGCAGAAGTGAGGCGGTGGTACGATGGTTACCGTCTTGGAGATTACCATGTATATAATCCCAATGCGTTAGTAAATCTGACAATTATGCGGACATTCCAGAGCTACTGGTCACAGACAGGAACCTATCTGTCAATCCTGCCACTGATCAACATGGATTTTGATGGTCTGCGGACATCCATTATAGAGATGCTGTCCGGTTCCTCTGTAGAAGTAAATGTGAATGAATTTCAGAATGATATGGTCAGCTTCGCAGACAAAGATGATGTATTGACTCTGCTGATTCACCTGGGTTACCTTGCCTACGACCAGAGAACCCAGAGAGCTTACATTCCCAATGAAGAAATCCGTCAGGAATTTCGTGCCGCAACCAAACGAAATAAATGGAATGAACTGATTGAATTCCAGCAGGAATCTGAAAAACTGCTGGAAGCCACCTGGGAAATGGATGCAGAAACAGTTGCTGAACAGATAGAGAAAATCCATGCAGAATACACATCAGTGATTCAGTACAATAACGAGAATTCCCTGAGCAGTGTACTCAGCATTGCCTACTTAAGTGCAATAAAATACTATTTTAAGCCAATCCGGGAACTCCCGACAGGAAGAGGCTTCGCAGATTTCGTCTTCATCCCCAAACCACTGTACAGAGACTATTATCCTGCATTACTCGTCGAACTGAAATGGAACAAAGACGCAGAAACTGCTCTGAATCAGATAAAAGAACGAAAATATCCAGAGTCATTACAGCAGTATACAGGAGATATTTTGCTGGTGGGGATCAACTACGATAAAAAAGAAAAAGTACATCAGTGTGTAATCGAAAAATGGTTTCCACTGTGTATATAGAACGTAACTTCAAAAGAATCATATAAGTTATGAGAAAAGACATTCTACCTCAGTGGATGGAATGTCTTTTTTATATAATTTTTAGCTTGCATCTATGTAAAATTGATATCAGAAAATTCCCTCTTTTTATGTTGACATTACTAAAAGCAAGACTATAATGAAAACCGAAAAAAGAATCTGACACGATTGGAAAGGGGAAGTTAATTATGAGTACAGTTTTGCCAAGAGAAGAAGCAGTAGAAACAATTTTTTCTAAAATTTTGGCTTCGCCGGAAGCATCCGGACGATTAAGCGGAGTTTTTTATGACCATATAGATGACGACCATCGTCTGACAGATAATGACAGAGATCATTTCCTGCAGGTATTGTTTCATGCGTACCAGAACGGTGATATCAGTGCACTGCTGTTGGAATTATGCGGCAGAAGTATGTTTGACCTGTTAAGGGAGGCTTATCTGATCCCGAAGAAATTCCACGGAAAAGCAGGAGAGAACCCGGTGCTCCTTACAGATGCAGCCGGAGAACTTCTTCCCGGGGAAAAGGTTTCAGCCAGAGAATATGCAAAATTCAAGGAAACATATGAACATCATGAATGTGCCCCCAGATCTGCGCTGTATCTTGCAGATGGTTATGATCTTGTCCGTACCTATACAGAAGGTCTGAACATTACAGAAGAAAAAGATAACCGTAAACGTGGTGTCCTGGCTCTTTATGCACTTCCCGACACCTGTAAACTGGGTCTGACAGAAGCACAGGCATATGCCGTTGTATGGGATGCTTTCCAGAAGATTCAGGAAGAAGCCCCAAGAGCCATGGTATACTACGGACAGGAAACAGGTCTGAAGAAAGAGAATCCGGATAAACCCTATGATGAAATTGGAATTCTTCTTCCTATCCATGAATTTGAGAAAAAAATGCTGCAGCATTTAGACGAGATTGACGGAATCGTACTGGCATGCAGAGAGAAAATGATGGAGAAAGCAGGAAATGACAGTCTGCAGCTTTAACAAATCAAGCAAGTAGCAAAGCGGATGATTTTATCCGATTGACAATATAGAATGAGGAAGTGAGAAAAATGCCGCAGGAAGTGATTAAAAAGAACCATATGGATGTTGCCTGGCATGAGTATACAGATGAAAATGGGGAAAATGTACCAGTTGTAGATTCCAGCATCGCAGAGAAAGCATCTGTTATCGGACGTGTGGGGATTATGTTTCTCTCATGCGGTACCGGAGCATGGAGAGTGAGAAGTTCCATGAATACACTGGCAGAAGCACTTGGCATTACGTGTACGGCGGATATTGGTCTGATGTCCATTGAATATACATGTTATGACGGAGAAAATGGTTTTACCCAGTCGTTGTGCCTGACTAATACAGGCGTAAATACTTTGAAGTTAAATCGTCTGGAACACTTTATCCGAAACTTTGAAAAAGAAGGAAAACATATGTCAGGAGAACAGCTGCATACATTTCTTGACAATATTGAAAAAACACATGGTTTATATTCCCCGCCTGCACTGGGACTTGCTGCAGCGATCGCATGCTGCGGATTTACATTTCTTCTTGGGGGCGGTCCGATCGAGATGTTCTGTGCATTTGTCGGGGCAGGAATTGGAAATTATCTCCGTTGCAAACTGACCAAACACCATTTTACATTGTTCTTATGTATTGTGTCTTCTGTATCTCTGGCATGTTTTGCATATGCAGGTCTGCTCAAACTTGGAGAAATATTATTTGGTATTTCTGTTCAGCACGAAGCGGGATATATCTGTGCAATGCTCTTTATCATACCGGGATTTCCGTTTATTACCAGTGGTATTGACCTTGCAAAACTGGATATGCGTTCAGGAATAGAACGTCTGACTTATGCTTTGATCGTTATTCTGGTAGCTACTATGTCAGCATGGATCATGGCACTGATCCTGCATTTGAAACCTGTAGATTTTATAAAACTTTCACTGTCAACAGAGCAGTGGATCTTATTCAGGCTTCTTGCAAGTTTCTGCGGAGTGTTTGGATTCTCTATCATGTTTAACAGCCCGGTTCGTCTGTCAGTCGCAGCAGCCGGGATAGGAGCAGTTGCCAATACTCTGAGACTGGAACTGGTAGACCTTGCAAATATTCCTCCTGCTGCAGCCGCATTTATTGGTGCACTTACTGCGGGACTTCTGGCGTCCCTGTTGAAGAATAAAGTCGGATATCCAAGGATATCTGTAACAGTTCCCTCAATCGTTATCATGGTTCCGGGATTATATTTATACAGAGGATTTTATAATCTTGGTATTATGTCATTATCAGTAGCTGCATCCTGGTTTGCGTCTGCGATCCTTATCATTGCAGCGTTGCCATTAGGGCTAATCTTTGCACGTATTCTGACAGATAAAGCTTTCAGATACTGTACTTAACCGAATCAAAAATCAGGGAAATCCCCAACCACTGCTTAAATTGCAAAAAGCAATAAGCAGTGGTTGGGGATTTGTTCGTGCAAGTATCTACTCCAATAGGAAAATGTGAAAATTATATCAAACTAACAAACAATTTTATGCTTCCAAACAAATATTTAAACGAAAAAATTGTTCAGATTTCTGTACAAAAGCTCTTGTCAATTTTTTGACAATGTGTTATCATTAAGACGTCAATTTTGTTAGGAGAAAAGGAGTATTAAGATTATGAGCAGTAAAATTACTATCATTGGAGCCGGCAGCGTCGGATCTACCATCGCGTACACTTTATCAAGCCAGGATATCGCATCTGAAATTGTTCTGATCGATATCAACAAAAAGAAAGCAGAAGGTGAAGTTCTGGATATCATCCAGGGAACCTGCTTCAGAGATCCTATCTCTATCATTGCCGGAGACTACGAAGATGCTAGGGATTCTGACATCGTTATCATCACATCCGGTATTGCCCGTAAACCAGGGCAGACAAGACTTGAACTTACACAGACAAATGTAAATATCCTCAAATCTATCACACCGGAGATCGTAAAGGCAGCTCCAAATGCCCTTTATCTGATCGTAAGCAATCCGGTTGATATCATGACTTATGTATTTACAAAGATTTCCGGACTTCCAGAAAACCAGATCCTTGGTTCCGGTACAATTCTTGACTCTGCACGTCTGCGCTGCGGATTATCCGAACATTTCCAGATTGCACAGAGTAATATCCATGCCTATGTATTCGGTGAGCATGGAGATACATCCTTTATTCCGTGGTCTGGTGCCTATATTTCAGGTGTAAGTGTGGATGAATATTACGACCTTGAGAAGAAACTCGGTAAGGATATTGAACCGATTGATAAAGAAGCAATGCTTCAGTATGTACAGAAATCTGGCGGTGAGATCATTTCCAAGAAAGGTGCAACTTTCTATGCAGTATCCTCTTCTGTATGCAAACTTTGCAGCCTTCTTGTATCTTCTTCAGAGTCTATCTCTACAGTATCTACTATGATGCATGGAGAGTACGGAATCGATGATGTATGCCTGAGTACATTAACTCTGGTAGGACCAAATGGTGTACAGGGCAAAGTTCCAATGAGAATGACAAAAGCTGAGATCGAACAGCTTAAGAAGAGTGCAGATGCACTGAAAGAAATTATTGCTCAGATTGACCTTAATTAATAATATATCAGACAAAACATTCAGAAGTACAGGTACAGCCTGTTCTTCTGAATCCATATTACTGTTTACTCCTTTTTAATTATTAGCCAAAATTCTGTACTGTAAGCGGAAACAGACGAATTTTGGCTTACATATATCAAAAGCAAAAAAATATATAAATAATATTTTTATTAATTTTTTGAAAGATACTATGATTGTGAGTAAATAGAAAAGCGGAAGATTTTATCTGCCTGAAAAAGATTAATTTAGATCAGAAGAATTGAGCAATGATGCGTGATAAAAAAATTATCAAAAACCTCTTGTTAAAATGTTGTCAATATGATATAATATTTTTCGGAAATCGAGCTGATACACTCCTTTAATTGCGGAGGAAGGGTGTGCGAACTCTTTTATTTTCTATGTCTCAACAAAGATATAAAAAGTAATTGTATTAGACTTGATTTATATTTTTGTCCATATATTGTTAAAAAAAAGACAAAGACTAGCGACTGTTATTTACGGGCGCTATATATCGGGGCAAATTGCTTTTGGACCCTGATATCATTATTTGAGCAACATGAATTTATCTGAACAACTAAGAAAGGATAATGTTAAGTATGAAGTACAGTTATTATCCGGGTTGTACCCTGAGAAACAAGGCGAAAGATCTGGACGAATATGCCAGAGCCAGCGCCAGAGCACTTGGGTTTGAACTGGAAGAGATCGAAGACTGGCAGTGCTGCGGAGGTGTTTATCCTCTGGGAACTGACGAAATTGCTACGAAGCTTTCTTCTGTACGTGCTCTTAATCAGGCCAAAGAAAAGGGCCAGGATCTGGTAACAATCTGCTCTGCCTGTCATCACGTGATCAAACGTGTCAATGATGATATGAAAAATGTGGAGGATATCCGCACCAGAGCAAATAATTACATGCAGCTTGATGAGCCTTATGAAGGCGAGACAACAGTGCTCCATTATCTGGAAGTACTTCGCGACAAAGTCGGTTTCGACAAGCTGAAAGAGAAGGTAGTAAACCCGCTTACAGGAAAGAAAATCGGAGCCTATTACGGATGTCTCTTATTACGTCCGGGCAAGATCATGGCTTTTGATGATCCGGAGAATCCGACAATCATGGAAGATTTCATCCGTGCACTTGGGGCAGAACCGGTAATCTATCCATACAGAAATGAATGCTGCGGCGGTTACATTTCTCTGAAAGAAAAAGATATGTCTCAGAACATGTGTCAGAAAATCGAAGATAGTGCGAAAGGCTTTGGCGCAGATATGCTGATCACAGCCTGTCCATTGTGTAAATATAATTTAAATAAAAACGCTTCCAGCGAACTGCCTGTATATTATTTCACAGAGCTCCTTGCAGAAGCCCTCGGAGTAAAAGAGGAGGTGGCAAAATGAGAAACCAGCATTCAGCAGCAGAAAAGATCAAAGAGATCTCCGGAACCAATCCGCTGAAATGTATGAAATGTGGAAAATGTTCTGCTACCTGCCCATCTTTCAATGAAATGGATATCAAGCCACATCAGTTTGTATCCTATGTTGTAAATGAAGATATCGAAGCACTTGTCAATTCAAAGTCTCTCTGGAAATGCCTTTCCTGCTTCGCCTGTGTAGAGCGTTGTCCAAGAGATGTAAAACCGGGAAAGATCATCGATGCAGCAAGACAGTTAGTTGTTCGTGAAAAAGGCGGCGATTATCTGAAAGCAGATGAGATACCACAGCTTCTTGATCCGGAACTGCCACAGCAGCTTCTGGTAAGTGCATTCAGAAGATACAGGAGGTAAGCCAGCGTGCAGAGAATTGGTGTATTTGTCTGTCATTGCGGAAGTAATATCGCCGCTACGGTAGATGTAAAAAAAGTTGTTGAATTAGCTGCCAAAGAGCCGGGTGTCGTTCATGCAGAAGACTACCAGTACATGTGCTCAGAAGCAGGCCAGGCTAAAATTCAGGAAGCCATTAAAGAGAAAAACCTGACAGGCGTTGTTGTCTGTTCATGCTCTCCACGTATGCATGAGGCAACATTCAGAAAAGCAGCTGAAAGAGCTGGCCTGAATCCATACATGGTGGAGATTGCAAATATCCGTGAGCACTGCTCCTGGATCCACAAGGATATGGAAGAGGCTACAAAGAAAGCTGTGATCCTTGCCAGAGCAGCAATCGCAAAAGTAAACTTAAACACACCTCTTCAGCCAGGAGAGAGCCGTGTTACAAAGAGAGCCCTGATCATCGGCGGCGGTATTGCCGGAATCCAGACAGCCCTGGATATCGCAGATGCAGGATATGAAGTAGATATCGTAGAGAAGACTCCAAGTATCGGTGGAAGAATGTCACAGCTTGATAAAACATTCCCGACACTTGACTGTTCTGCATGTATCCTCACACCTAAGATGGTAGAGGCAGCAGCACATGAGAAGATCAATATCTATACATACAGTGAAGTAGAACATGTCAGCGGTTTCGTAGGTGATTTCACCGTTGATATCAGAAAGAAAGCAAGAAGTGTAAATATGGACAAATGTACAGGCTGCGGTGTCTGCCAGGAAAAATGTCCGTCCAAGAAGATTCCGAACGAATTTAACAGAGGATTAAATAACAGAACTGCTATTTACACTCCATTTGCACAGGCAATCCCGAATGTTCCGGTTATCGACCGTGAGAACTGTCTGAAATTTAAAACAGGAAAATGTGGTGTCTGCTCCAAAGTATGTCAGGCAGGAGCCATTGATTACGATCAGCAGGATGAGATCGTAACACAGAAATACGGTGCAATCGTAGTTGCCACAGGTTTTGATACCATCAAACTTGACAAATATGATGAATATGCGTACAGCCAGAGTAAAGATGTTATCACATCCCTGGAACTGGAACGTATCATGAACGCAGCAGGTCCTACAAAAGGACACTTAGAGCGTCTTTCCGACGGAAAGGCTCCGAAAGAGCTGGTATTTATCCAGTGTGTGGGAAGCAGATGTTCTGATGACAGAGGAAAGCCATACTGTTCCAAGATCTGCTGTATGTACACAGCAAAACATGCAATGCTGATTCGTGATAAATATCCGGATACAAATGTAACCGTATTCTATATTGATGTGCGTACACCTGGTAAGAACTTCGATGAGTTCTACAGAAGAGCCGTAGAACAGTACGGCGTAAACTACATCAAAGGCCAGGTAGGAAAAGTTATTCCGCAGCCGGACGGAAGCCTTCTTGTACAGGGATCTGACCTGATCGACAACAAACAAATCCTTAAGAAAGCAGATATGGTCGTTCTTGCAACAGCCATTGAACCGAACCCGGATGTTCGTAAGATCGCTACTATGCTTACAGCAAGTATTGATACAAACAACTTCCTCACAGAAGCCCATGCAAAACTCCGTCCTGTAGAATCTCCTACAGCAGGTATCTTCCTTTCCGGTGTATGCCAGGGACCGAAAGATATTCCGGAGACAGTTGCACAGGCCGGTGCTGCAGCAGTTAAGGCAATCGGCCTTCTTGCAAAAGATAAACTGACAACCAACCCATGTACAGCAAAATCCGATGAACTGTTATGTAACGGATGTTCTACATGTGCAAATGTCTGCCCATATGGAGCAATTTCCTATGAGGATAAAGAAGTAAATGACCACGGTATCCGTGAAACAAGAAGAGTAGCCGTTGTAAATACAGCACTTTGCCAGGGCTGTGGTGCATGTACAGTAGCCTGCCCGTCCGGTGCTATGGATCTGCAGGGCTTTTCCAACAGACAGATTATCGCGGAGGTAGATGCAATATGTCGATAGAAACAAACGAAGAATTCAGACCTAAGATTGTGGCATTCTGTTGTAACTGGTGTAGTTACGCAGGTGCAGACCTTGCAGGAAGCAGCCGTCTTTCTTATCCGGCTGATGTAAAGATCATTCGTGTTCCATGTTCCTGCCGTGTCAATCCAATGTTCATCCTCCGCGCTTTTGAGAAAGGTGCTGACGGTGTGATCATGTGTGGCTGTCATCCTGGAGACTGTCACTACAGTACAGGTAACTACTATGCAAGAAGACGTATGACACTTCTTTTCTCCATGCTGGACTATATCGGTGTGGAAAACGGAAGAACAAGAGTAGAATGGGTTTCCGCTGCTGAAGGTGTGAAATTCTCCCAGACTATGAATGAGTTTGTAGAGAAGATCCATTCACTTGGTAAGAACGTAAGATTGGAGGATTTAAGATGCAGGAGCTGATAAATCGTGCAAAAGAACTGCTTGCTGACGGTACAGTTGCAAGAGTTCTGGGATGGAAAGCCGGAGATCTGCCTTACAATCCGGAACCGGCTTACTTTGAAACAGAAGAATCTCTGAAAGATTTTGTATATAACGGATTCTGCGGTGCAAACTTAAGCAAATATATGATCGAAGCTTCCAAACTGGAAGGCAAGACACTGGTTTGTTTAAAACCATGTGATACATACAGCTTTAATCAGCTGATCAAAGAGCATCGTGTAGACCGTGAGAAAGCTTATATCATTGGTGTTGGATGTAAAGGAAAACTGGATATCGAGAGAATCCGCAAACAGGGAATCAAAGGTATCGAAAGCATTTCCGGTGCAGAGATCACAGATGAGGCAGAAACACTGACTATTCAGACAATCTATGGTGAGAAGACCTGTGCATACAAAGATGCAATGCTTGAAAGATGTCACGTATGTAAAGGAAAAGAACATAAGATTTATGATGAACTTATCGGTGAGTCCAAAGACACAAAAGATGCAGATCGTTTTGCAGAAGTAGAGAAGATCGAAGCAATGAGCCCGGAAGAAAAATTTGCATTCTTCCAGAGCCAGTTAAGCAAATGTATCCGCTGCAATGCCTGCCGTAATGTCTGTCCTGCATGTAGCTGCCGTAAATGTGTATTCGACAGCAATAAGTTTGACAGTGCGCAGAAAGCAAACGTGGACTCTTTCGAAGAGAAGATGTTCCATATCATCCGTGCATTCCATGTGGCAGGAAGATGTACAGACTGCGGCGAATGCAGCAGAGTATGTCCTCAGGGAATTCCGCTTCACCTGTTCAATCGTAAATTTATCAAAGATATTGATACATTCTATGGTGAATATCAGGCAGGAGAGGATTCAACATCCAAGGGACCTCTTACAAACTTTACATTTGAAGATGTTGAGCCGAGTATCGTGGCAGAAAGGGGATAATGTATGTATAAGATAGCAGCAGAGAATCTGCAGGCATTATTCCAGAAGATTGCCGCAGATCAGGATTTATATTTACCGGTCAAAGTCAGTGATCAGGTAAACTTCAAAGCATGGAGCGAAGATGCAGAAGTTTGTCTTGATACTTTAAAAACTGTAAAATCACCAAAAGATGCTTTTTTTCCACAGAGTGAAAACCTCTACACCTGTAAGAAAGAGGAGAAGAATATCTCCATTGAGCCACAGGCATTACAGGAAAAGAACTTTGTTGTGTTCGGAATGAAAGCCTGCGATATCCAGGGTGTAAAAGTACTGGATAACGTATTCTTAAGTGATCCGATCGATACTTTCTATGCAGCCAGAAGAGATCATGGTACGATTGTAGCACTTGCATGCCATGAGCCGGAAGAAAGCTGTTTCTGTAAAGTATTCGGTATTGACTGCGCAGACCCTGTTGCAGATGTTGCAACATGGATGATCGAGGGAGAGCTTTACTGGAAACCTCTTACAGAGAAAGGGGAAGCCCTTACAAAAGCAGTTGCAGAACTTCTCAACGATGCTGACGAAGCAAAAGTAGAAGAAGAGAAAGCTGCGATCCACGCAATCGTAGAGAAGCTTCCGTACTCTAATCTTTCTCTGGAAGGATGGGGACAGGAAGATTACATGGATCGTTTCAATTCTCCTGTATGGGAAGAACTTTATAAACCATGTCTGGCATGTGGTACCTGTACATTTGTATGCCCTACCTGCCAGTGCTATGACATCAAAGATTATGACACAGGACACGGCGTACAGCGTTACCGCTGCTGGGATTCCTGTATGTACTCTGACTTTACCATGATGGCACACGGAAATAACCGTAACAGCCAGATGCAGCGTTTCCGTCAGAGATTCATGCATAAGCTTGTTTACTATCCTGTAAACAATAACGGAATGTTCTCCTGTGTAGGCTGTGGTCGTTGCGTTGAGAAATGCCCGTCATCCTTAAATATCGTAAAAGTCATCAAAGCTTTTGAAAATCAGGGAGGTGAAAAATAATGAGCGAATGTACCTGCCATAAAAACTATACATTAGACACACTGATCCCAAAGGTTGGTGTGATCACAGATATCCGCCAGGAGACACCGGACGTTAAGACCTTCCGCGTAAATGCTCCTGAAGGTGGAAAGCTTTTTGAACATATGCCTGGCCAGTGTGCAATGGTCTGCGCACCAGGTGTAAGTGAAGGTATGTTTTCCATTACTTCTTCACCTACAAATAAAGAATATCAGGAATTCAGTATCAAGAAGTGCGGTGCACTGACCGATTATCTCCACAGCCTTCAGGTTGGAGATGAGATCACAGTCCGTGGACCATACGGAAATCATTTCCCTGTAGAAGATAAATTAAAAGGTAAAAACCTTCTGTTTATCGCAGGTGGTATCGGACTTGCACCTCTTCGTTCTGTTATCAACTATGTACTGGATAACCGTGCAGATTACGGAACAGTAGATATCCTCTATGGTTCCCGTTCCGCAGATGACCTGGTACAGTTAAAAGAAATCCAGGAAGTCTGGATGAAAGCAGAGGGAGTTAATGTTTATCTGACAATCGACCGTGAACAGGAAGGCTGGGACGGACACGTTGGATTCGTTCCTTCTTATCTGAAAGAGATTGGATTCGATACAAACAAAACAGCACTTGTCTGCGGACCGCCGATCATGATCAAGTTCGTTCTTGCAGGACTGGAAGAACTGGGCTTCTCCAGAGAACAGGTTTACACAACTCTGGAGCTTCGTATGAAATGCGGTATCGGTAAATGCGGCCGTTGCAATATCGGTTCCAAATACGTCTGCAAAGACGGTCCGGTATTCAGATGCGACGAGATTGATGAATTACCTGCAGAATATTGATAAGCAATGAGCAGTGCAGAAAGTGATGTGAAGGAATGCGTCATGCTTGCATATAAGCATTCTTTCACAGAACATTCTGTAGGGCGAACGCCCTCAAGCGAGAAGTAGCGTAGCGGATTCGAGCTTGTATGTGCTGCTGACGACAGATGATATATATAGAAAGGACTGGTAATCTCAAATGGAAAAGAATATGGTAAACGTATATTTTTTCGGTAAGAAATACAGCGTACCTGCAGAACTTACAATTATGACTGCCATGGAATATGCCGGTTATACATTAAAGAGAGGATGCGGCTGCAGACACGGATTCTGCGGAGCCTGCGCAACAATCTACAGAATCAAAGGTGAAAACGAGCTGAAAACATGTCTTGCCTGTCAGACACAGGTACAGGAAGGAATGTATGTAGCAAGCATCCCGTTCTTCCCTACAGATAAGAGACTCTACAACATCGAAGACCTGAAACCGAATCAGCAGGTAATGATGGAACTCTATCCGGAAATCTACAGCTGTATCGGATGTAATGCCTGTACAAAAGCATGTACTCAGGACTTAAATGTAATGCAGTACATCGCATATGCACAGAGAGGCGAACTTGAAAAATGTGCAGAGGAATCCTTCGACTGCGTAAGCTGCGGATGCTGTTCTGTAAGATGTCCGGCCGGTATTTCCCATCCGATGGTAGGTCTTCTGGCAAGACGTCTCACAGGTAAATATATCGCGCCTAAGAGCGAACATCTGGAGAAACGTGTAGAAGAAATCCACGAAGGTAAATATGATGATCTGATCGAGCAGATCATGCAGAAACCAATCACAGACATGCAGGAACTTTACAACAACAGAGAAATTGAGAAATAGGGAGGGCGTAAAACATGTATGCACCATATCCAGAAAATATGATGGAATCCATCAAAAAGGTAGAGGCTACAAGAGCACAGCGTATGGCAACAGAGCCAAGACGTCTGACAGCTGAAGAGAAAGACGCTCTTCTTGAGAAATTCCATCCGGATTATAATCCAGACGCGTTTGCAGAAATCAAAGTCGGACCAAACAAAGGACAGAAAGCTCCTCTGGAACTGGCAGAAATGCTTCATTCAACAAGCCGTCTGATCAACGAAAAAATTGACCTTACAAAAATTGATTATGATGTAGATGTACTTGTGATCGGCGGTGGCGGTGCAGGTTCTTCCTGTGCCATTGAAGCACACAATGCAGGTGCAGACGTTATGATCGTTACAAAGCTTCGTATCGGTGATGCCAACACAATGATGGCAGAGGGCGGTATCCAGGCTGCAGACAAAGAGAATGATTCTCCTGTACAGCATTATCTGGACTGCTTCGGCGGCGGACATTTTGCAGCAAAACCGGAACTGGTAAAGAGACTGGTAATGGAAGCTCCGGATGCCATCAAATGGCTCAATGACCTTGGTGTTGAATTTGATAAAGCAGAAGACGGAACCATGGTTACCACACACGGCGGCGGTACTTCCAGAAAGAGAATGCATGCTGCAAAGGATTATTCCGGATCTGAGATCATGCGTACCATCAGAGATGAAGTTCTGAATCTTAAGATTCCGGTAGTTGAATTTACTTCAGCTGTTGAACTTCTGAAAGATGAAAAAGGACAGGTTGCAGGTGCAGTTCTTCTTAACATGGAAACAGGAGATTATTCTGTTGCAAGAGCCAAAACTGTTGTAATCGCAACAGGTGGTGCAGGAAGAATGCATTATCAGGGATTCCCGACATCTAACCATTATGGCGCAACTGCAGACGGACTTGTACTTGGATACAGAGCAGGTGCTTCCCTTCTTTATCAGGATTCTATCCAGTACCATCCAACAGGAGCAATCTATCCATCACAGATCATGGGTGCTCTGGTAACTGAGAAAGTTCGTTCTGTTGGTGCACAGCTTGTAAATGCAAACGGAGAAGCTTATATTCATCCGCTTGAAACCCGTGACGTAAATGCTTCCGGTGTTATCCGTGAATGTGAAGAAGGCCGCGGCGTAGAAGTTCCGGGAGGACTGAAAGGTGTATGGCTTGACACTCCGATGATCGAGATCCTCGGTGGCGAAGGAACCATCGAAAAGAGAATCCCGGCTATGTTCCGTATGTACATGAACTACGGCATTGATATGAGAAAAGTTCCTATCGTTATTTATCCGACACTTCATTACCAGAACGGTGGTCTTGAGATTAACGGAGACGGATTCACAAAAGAAATTCCAAACCTGTTAGTTGCAGGAGAAGCCGCAGGTGGAATCCACGGAAGAAACCGACTGATGGGTAACTCTCTTCTGGATGTTATCGTATTCGGAAGAAATGCAGGTAAAAAGGCAGCTGCAAAATGCAAGAATGTAGAGCTTGGTGAAATGAACCTCGATCATATCTACAAATATGCAGATGAACTGGACAAAGCAGATTTACATACTGACAAAGTATCTCCATTACTGCTTCCAAAATATGCCCGTCACGAGCAGCGCTGATAAAAGGTCAGACAATCAGAATATAAAAGTTACTGTAACCAGTATACGATAAAAATGTTCCGGTATCGGTGCCGGGAAATTGCCGTTACCGGAAACCTTTGATATAATGAAAAAGGGAATATGTCATTGCTTAATGGCATATCCAAAAATAGAGAAGGGAGCTTACCAGAATGCGTGAAGTAGAAGTAAGCAGACTTACAGATGTCATCGAAAAACTCTGTATCGAAGCAAATGAACATCTTCCGGAAGATGTAAAATGCGCCATCAAAACATGCCGCGCATGTGAAGATGGAGAGATTGCCAAGGGTGTCCTTGACAACATTATTGAGAATTTTGATATTGCAGATAATGAGAATGTGCCGATCTGCCAGGATACAGGAATGGCATGTGTATTCCTTGAAATCGGACAGGATGTACATTTTGTTGGGGGAGATCTGAACGATGCCATCAATGAAGGTGTACGTCGGGGATATGACAAGGGATATTTAAGAAAATCTGTAGTAAAGGATCCGGTTCGCCGTGGAAACACAGGCGACAATACACCGGCTATGATCTACACAGAAATCGTTCCCGGAGATCAGGTAAAGATCACAGTAGGCCCCAAAGGCTTCGGAAGTGAGAACATGAGCCAGATCCGTATGTTCAAACCATCTGCAGGATTACAGGGAATCAAGGATTTTATCCTTGAAGTAGTAGAGACCGCAGGTCCCAACCCATGTCCGCCAATGGTAGTCGGAGTTGGTATCGGAGGAACCTTTGACAAATGTGCACTTCTTGCAAAGAAAGCACTGATGAGACCTCTGGATACTCAGAACCCGGATCCGTTCTATGCTGATCTTGAGAAAGAAATGCTGGAAAAAGTAAACAAGCTTGGAATCGGACCTCAGGGATTTGGCGGAAAGACAACAGCCATCGGCCTGAATATCGAAACAATGCCGACTCATATTGCAGGTATGCCATGTGCAGTTAATATCAACTGCCATGTAACCCGCCATAAATCGGAGGTGATCTGAGATGGAAAGAAAGAAAATTACACTTCCACTTACTAGAGAGCTGGCAAGAACTCTCCATGCAGGTGATCAGGTATTATTAACAGGTACTATTTATACATCACGTGATGCAGGACACAAGAGAATGTGTGAGGCCCTTGCAAAAGGTGAGAAAATTCCATTTGATCCTACAGATGCAACCATCTACTATGTAGGACCAACTCCTGCAAAACCAGGCGCAGTCATTGGCTCCGCGGGCCCTACAACCAGCGGACGTATGGATGCCTATGCACCCACAATGATGTCTGTGGGAGCAAGAGGAATGATCGGAAAAGGTGCCCGCCTTCCGGAAGTAGTAGACGCCATGAAGAAATATGATGGTGTATACTTCGGAGCTATCGGCGGTGCAGGTGCGCTTCTTGCAAAATGCATCAAAAAGGCCGAACTGATCGCCTATGAAGATCTGGGAGCAGAAGCACTTCGTAAATTGTATGTAGAGGATATGCCTCTTGTAGTCATCATTGACTCAGAAGGTAATAATCTGTACGAGATGGGAAAAGCAGAATATCTCAAAGAACACGGAGATAAGTAATTCTGCAGATACATAAAAAAATAACTTCCATATGCTGTAGACATACAGTATATGGAAGTTGCTTTATATAGCCAAAATTATATATATATTGTATCCAATATATAAAAATCATATATACAATAATATGAATTATATCTTTTACATTTGACCTATAAACGTATAACATGATAATCAGGGTCAGGGACCCGCCAAACATGAGAAAGCAGCGATTTACGCAGTAAATCAACGGATTTCGAATGTTTGAGAAAGACGGTAAAAGAATAAAGGCAGTTATCCGTACAGGAGATAATCGCAAATAAACTTGAACGGGGAAAATCATGAAAGATCATAATCAACACGAAATACAAATGTCGGAAGCCTTTTTAAACAGTGCATTCCTGGCACTGTCAGGAGGTTTTCAGGACGCTTATACATATAATGCAAGAAACGAAGTATTCTGTAATGCACAGACAGGAAACGTCGTTCTTATGAGCCAACATTTTATGGCAGGGGAAGTGACTGCAGGACTGGGATATTTCTTTCCTATCATATCCTTTGCATTAGGGGTGTGGGTTGCAGAGAAAATACAGGCAAATTATAAATATGCGCAGAAGCTCCACTGGCGGCAGGGTGTTCTGCTGGCAGAAATCCTGATCTTATTTACAGTAGGTTTCCTGCCAACCGAATACAATATGCTGGCAAATGCCATGGCATCTTTCGCCTGTGCAATGCAGGTACAGTCCTTCCGCAAGGTAAACGGATATTCCTATGCAAGTACTATGTGTATCGGTAATTTGCGCAGTGGTACAGCTGCGTTGTCAGTTTATTTTCGTGAAAAAAAATCAAAACAGCTAAAACAGGCGATGTATTATTTTGGAATCATCCTTATGTTTGCCTTGGGTGCCGGCATTGGTGGAAATCTGTCCATACGCTATGGAATCAGAATGATCTGGGTTTCCTGTGGATTCCTTATGATCAGCTTTCTGTTGATGTTTATAGAAAAATATAAGCATTTCCATGAGGAACATGAAATTAAATAATGCAGCCATTTCCAGAAAGGTCATTGAGAAGAAGATAATATTCTTTTCAATGATCTTTTTTGTTTTGATATTGCTATTAAATTAACAACCCTGTTAAAGAAATTGCTTTTCATTTATATACATTTATGAATACTATACATCTATAACAAATTGTTATAAATTAATTTCAGAAAATTTCAAAAATGATATTGTGCAAAACAACTATATAATGTATAATATCAACAGCACATATGTTGAAAATAACTAAAGCTGCGTGGGAATCGATATATCGGTACTATATTAAAACCAATGTATCAAAATTACTATTTAAGGAGGGAACCGAATGTTAGACCAGTCTTATTACAGAAAAGCGGATGAGATCATCGAGCACTACGGACGTACAGCAGCATCGCTGATTCCGATCATGCAGGATATTCAGGCGGAATATCGTTACCTGCCGGGAGAATTGCTGACTTATGTAGCGAAAGAAATCGGAGTAAAAGAAGCCAAGGCCTACAGTGTAGCCACATTCTATGAGAATTTTTCTTTTGAGCCGAAAGGGAAATATGTCATTAAAGTGTGTGACGGAACAGCCTGTCATGTGAGAAAATCCATGCCTGTAAAAGAGGCTTTGATGAAGGAACTTGGACTGAGCAACAAGAAACACACTACAGATGACATGCTTTTTACCGTAGAAACAGTATCCTGTCTGGGTGCATGTGGACTTGCCCCCACACTGACTGTCAATGATGAAGTACATCCGAAGATGACTCCTGAGAAAGCTGTAGAACTTTTGAATAAACTGAGAGGAGAGTGCGTATGAGTATTAAGAGTAAAGAAGACCTGTTAAATAAGCAGGCTGAAGTAAATGAGCAGATTAAATCTTATACCTGCCGCGTTCTTGTCTGTTCAGGTACCGGATGTATCGCATCCGGAGCGCAGAAGATTTATGAAGAGATGTCAGTACTCTGTGAGAGAATTGATGGAGTAACAGTTGAAATGCAGAAGGATGTGCCTCATGTAGGCGTGATCAAGACAGGGTGCCAGGGCTTATGTGAACTTGGACCTCTGATGAGAATTGAACCATATGATTATCAGTATGTTCACGTACAGCCGGAAGACTGTAAGGAAATTGTGGAGAGAACTATATTGGAAGGAAAACCTGTAGAGAGACTGTTTTATCGTGATAATAATACAGTCTGTCCACATCCTGATGATATTCCTTTCTTAAATCAACAAACACGTATCGTTCTTGAAAACTGCGGAAAAATCGATGCGGAATCTATCGAAGAGTATATTGCTGTGGGAGGCTATCAGGCACTTGCAAAAGTGATGGGAAGCATGTCCCCGCAGGAAGTTATTGATGAAGTAACTAAATCCGGGCTTCGCGGTCGTGGCGGTGCAGGATTCCCGGCAGGCAAGAAATGGTCTCAGGTTGCACGCCAGGCAGAGAAAACCCGCTATGTTGTATGTAATGGTGATGAGGGTGATCCCGGTGCATTTATGGATGGTTCCGTCATGGAAGGTGATCCATATAAGATGATCGAAGGTATGACTATTGCAGCCTACGCAGTCGGTGCGGAGAATGGATATATTTATGTTCGTGCAGAGTATCCTCTTTCTGTAAAGAGACTTAGGATGGCGATTGAACAGGCAGAAAAATATGGCCTGTTAGGTGATAATATTTTAAATTCCGGTGTAAACTTCCATTTACATATCAACAGAGGTGCCGGAGCTTTCGTATGTGGAGAAGGTTCGGCACTTACCGCATCTATCGAGGGTAACAGAGGTATGCCTCGTGTAAAACCGCCCCGTACAGTAGAGAAAGGTCTGTGGGGTAAACCTACAGTTCTTAATAACGTAGAAACTTATGCCAATGTACCGAAGATCATTCTTCAGGGAGCAGACTGGTTCCGCACCATCGGTACAGAGGGAAGCCCCGGAACTAAAACCTTCTCACTGACCGGTTCTATCGAGAATACCGGTCTGATAGAGGTTCCTATGGGAACCACACTCCGCCACATTATCTATGATATCGGTGGTGGTTTAAAGAGTGGCGCCGCATTTAAGGGTGTCCAGATCGGCGGTCCGTCCGGCGGATGTCTGATCCTTGACCAGCTGGATGCACCTCTTGATTTTGATTCTGTCAAAAAATTAGATGCGATTATGGGATCTGGTGGTCTGGTAGTTATGGACGAGAATACCTGTATGGTTGAGGTTGCCAGATTCTTTATGAACTTCACCCAGCGTGAGAGCTGCGGTAAATGTGTACCGTGCCGTGAGGGTACCAAACGTATGCTGGAGATCCTGGAGAGGATTGTAGATGGCAAGGGTGAGATGTCCGATCTGGATGAGCTGGAAGAGCTTGCAAATATGGTTCAGAACATGGCTCTGTGCGGACTTGGCAAGAGTGCACCTCTTCCTGTTATCAGTACTCTCAAACGCTTCCGCAATGAATATGAGGAACATATCCGCGATAAGAAATGCCGTGCAAAAGTATGTACTGCTCTTCGTCAGTTCCACATCAACCCTGAGTTCTGTATCGGCTGCGGTAAATGTGCAAAGAACTGTCCGGCAGGTGCGATCTCAGGTAAGATCAAACATCCATATCACATTGATAACGACATCTGTATCAAATGCGGTGCATGTAAGGACAACTGTAACTTTGATGCAGTATATGTGGAAGCATAGAAGGGAGGATACACTATGGGCCATATGATAATTGACGGTAGAAAGGTAGAATTTACCGATGAAAAAAATGTCCTGTCTGTCATCCGCAAGGCAGGGATCAATATTCCGACACTGTGCTACCACTCAGAGGTATCCACTTTTGGTGCCTGTCGTTTATGTACAGTTGAAGACGAGAGGGGAAAAACATTTGCCTCATGTTCTGAACAGCCAAGAGATGGAATGGTGATCTATACCAATTCCGGAAGAGTCAAGAAATACAGAAAACTAATTGTAGAATTATTGCTTGCAGCACATTGTCGTGACTGTACAACCTGTGTTAAGAGTGGTGAGTGTGTCCTTCAGGAACTGGCACACAGGCTGGGCGTACAGACAATCCGTTTCAAAAATACCAGGGAATATCATGAGTTGGATACAAGTTCTCCTTCTCTGGTTCGTGATCCAAACAAATGTATTCTGTGTGGTAACTGCGTACGTGCCTGCGAAGAACTTCAGGGAATCGGAGCTTTAGGATTTGCATTCCGGGGAACTGAGGCCATGGTAATGCCTGCATTTAACAAAAAAATCGCAGAGACAGAATGTGTAAACTGCGGTCAGTGTCGTGTATATTGCCCAACAGGTGCGATTGCGATCAAGACACATATGGACGAGGCATGGGAAGCACTTGCTGATCCGAATATACGTGTAGTTGCTCAGATTGCTCCTGCAGTACGTGTCGCAGTAGGTGATCATTATGGACTGACCAAAGGCAAGAGTGTTATGGGTAAGATTGTCAATGCTCTCCACAGAATGGGATTCGATGAAGTTTATGATACTTCATTCAGTGCTGACCTTACTATTATGGAAGAGAGTGCCGAGTTCCTTGACAGAATTAAGAAGGGTGAGAAACTTCCGCTTCTTACTTCCTGCTGTCCTGCATGGGTGAAGTTTATCACAGACCAGTACAAGGAGTATATTCCTAATCTTTCTACCTGCCGTTCTCCACAGGGAATGCTCTCAGCAGTAATCAAAGAGTACTTCCGCGATCCGGAACATGCCGGCGGCAAGAAAACAGTTATGATTTCTATTATGCCATGTACAGCCAAGAAGGCAGAAGCAGTTCGTCCGAACAGCTTCACAGACGGTGAACAGGATACAGATATCGTTATTACAACTACAGAGCTGCTCCGCATGATCGATAACTTTGGTCTTGACTTTGCAACTCTTGATCCGGAAGCCTGTGATATGCCGTTTGGCTTCGGCTCCGGTGGTGGTGTTATCTTCGGTGTTACAGGAGGTGTTACAGAAGCAGTTCTCCGCCGCCTGACTCCGGATCACAGCAAAGAAACCATGCATGAGATCGCAGAATGCGGTGTTCGTGGAGATGAGGGAATCAAGGAATTTACAGTTCCTTATGAAGGAATGAACCTTAATATCTGTGTTGCCAGCGGCCTTGCAAATGCAAGAACCGTTATGGAACAGGTTAAGAATGGTGAGAAAGAATATCATCTGATCGAGATCATGGCATGCCGCCGCGGATGTATCATGGGTGGCGGACAGCCGACAAGATCCGGCGACAGAACCAAAGCTCTGAGAGCTAAGGGCCTGTATAATGCAGATAATACAACTATCATTAAGAAATCTGATGAAAACCCGTTAGTTCTGGAACTTTACAACGGACTTCTGAAAGGCAAAGAGCATCATCTGCTTCACAATGATTCCTATTAAGGAATATCTGTGATACCTGACAGAAACAATATGTCGTTACTGTTCACTCCGTTCTCAGTAACGTAGCCAAAATTCATTCCAGATTGCCTGCGGCAATGGAATTTTGGCTTGT
>NZ_JADPGO010000026.1:0-53807 GCF_015668165.1 Blautia sp. 1001283B150304_161114_C9
TGCGATAGTGGCGTAGTTGGTAACGCGCGACCTTGCCAAGGTCGAGACCGCGGGTTCGAGCCCCGTCTATCGCTCTTGGGACTTCGGAGAATCCGAAGTCCTTTTTTTATTCTGATTCAGTGTCTGAATCGCCGTAGAAGGTCAGAAGACAGAGTCCACAGATTCCTACCAGACCATATATGATTCTGGAAATCCAGCTCATGCTTCCGAAAAGGAGAGCAACCAGATTCAGATTGAAAAAACCGATCAGTCCCCAGTTAACAGCTCCGATGATGGAAATCGTCAGTGCCGTATATCTTAAACATTTACTTCCCATAAGTCACCATCCTTTCGTCTCCCTGTGGCTGCAGACAGCTCTGACAGGAATCATAAAGCTATTACATTTCATATTGTTCCATGGAAGACAAAAAATATGCACAGCAGGTTCAAATTAATTTTAAATCGCTGTGCATATTTTAACAGAATCAAATAAGTTCTCTGCCTCAATTGAGGAACTCTGTCTGACAATCGGATTATTTTACTTTAAGTATCTGTCTGGCAGTTGCATCCTCATCAAAGGAAAATGCCTCCTGTGCCTGAACCGTTACATCACTCTCATCTGTCAGTGTAAATGCCTGGCATACATTAACGGTCTGTCCGGGCTGAATCTCAGCTGTAAAATGATCGATCGCATCGTCATTATTCTCGGGAATCGCTGCCTCGCAGGATTCTCCATGCTGGTAAGCTTTTAGGCTGACATCAACCATTGCACTGGATGCAGAGGAAGAATTATTGGTGTAATCGTAATAAACCATAATACATGGATTTCCGGCAAAGTCTTTGGTGATCGTATGTTTGGTATATTTGATCGTAAATTTTTCTGTTGTGAGATTAAGCGTATCATCTGCAGATGCCTCCGGTGCATTGGAAGAAGAACCTGAGGAATCTTCGTTATCCATATTGTTGAGGGAGTTGTTTATTTCCTCTTCAACACTCTTGAAGTTTGCTGACATGATTTTTACTGTCTCATCATCCAGAGAAACAATTTTCCATCCGGAATCTGTTTTGATCACCGGATAGGTGATATCTGTTTCGGAGAATACATCTTTTTCCACTTTTTTTGCCTTTTCACTCAGAATAGAAGCAAGTTTTGCCTGTGTCTCTTCTTCTGTAAGCTTGTTTCCGGCATAAGCGTTGGAAACGATCTGACGGAGAAATTCAGTGATAGTTGCTTTATAAATATTAGTTCCGTCAATGTAAGTGATATGTGCTGTGACAGAAGCTGTACCATTCTGAATATCAAATCTGTTTTTCGTGATTTTATAAGTCATTTTTTTGTTGATCTCTGAGAAGAAATCTGTGTATGCGGCATCTCGGATATCTGCATTGTCCAGTGCGGTGAGATCACTGCTCTGAATCAGGGATTCCATCGTGTCGAAGTCCATTTTCTTCATGCTGTCAAGAAAATGTTCCACTGCTTTTCGTGGCTGCTGTCGCTGATAGAAATAGAAGCCGGTACCTCCTCCAATGGCGAGAATCAGGATCAGAATGAAAATGATCAGCCCGGCATGTCCTTTTTTATTACCTTTTGTCATATTGCCTCCTGTCTTAGAGTATGCTTGAAAAATGCTTTACGCAAGATGTGCGTCACATCTTGCAGAAAGCCTTTTTCAGACACACTCTAGAGCATAACTGCTCTGAAACGTATTATGTTAAAAAGTTTCGGTTTTGTATCTGCAATAACATTCATGCAGATGTGATGTTACTGAGAACAGAGTAACAGTAACGATATAATTGATTATATCAGAATGCGTTGACAATGGCAATTGTCTTACTTATAATCAAAATTATAGTAATCAGAGTGGTTACTGTTCACACACCACTGTCCCGTGAGGTGTTTTGGCATGAATATGCCAAAATCCCGAGACATACAAGCCAAAATTCCATTGCCGCAGGCAATCTGGAATGAATTTTGGCTACGTTACTGTGAACGGAGTGAACAGTAACATCGGAGCGGATAAAATAAAGAATAATATGCGAAAATACAGAAAGAAGGCGTGGATCTATGAAGTATGAGAGTTCTTTTAAATCAGAAGCAGACGGGCTTGAGATTTCGGTCATGGCACTGATACCGGATAAGAAACCTTATCGTGCAGTTGTACAGCTGGTTCATGGAATGAGTGAGCATAAAGAGAGATATATTCCGTTTATGCAGTATCTGGCAAAACTTGGATATGTGGTGGTGATTCATGATCACAGAGGACATGGAAAAAGTGTAAAACATCAGGATGATCTCGGCTTTACATACGGTGGGGGAGCACAGGCGATGCTTCAGGATATCCGAACAGTGAACAGGAAAATCCATGCATACTATCCGGAACTTCCGCTGATCCTGATGGGGCACAGTATGGGCTCGCTGGCAGTGAGGGCATTTGTGGCAGAACATGACAGCTGCGTAGATATGCTGATCGTGTGTGGTTCTCCAAGCTACAATACTGCCATGCCTCTGGGAGTTGCCATTGCAAAGACAGAGAAAGCAGTCTTTGGACCGAGACACAGAAGTAAACTTATCGAAACAATGTCATTTGGTGCAGGGGCAATGAAATTCCGAAAGGATAAGAGGTGTACAGCTTGGATCTGTTCTGATCCTGATGTGGCGAAAGAATATGAGGAATCCGAATTGTGTGGTTTCACTTTTACGGACGATGCGTATCTGGCATTATTTGAACTGATGAAGCGTGCCTATGATGTGGAGCATTTTTCCTGTACAAATCCAGATATGCCGGTACTGTTTGTAAGTGGGGCTGAGGATCCCTGTCTGATCAATGTGCGCCATTTTGCAAAGACAGTGCGGGCTATGCGACGGGCCGGTTATAAAGATGTAAAGGGGAAACTGTATCCGGGAATGCGTCATGAAATCCTCAACGAGATCGGCAGGGAGCAGGTTTATCATGATATTGCTGTCTATATGAGAAAAAAAGGTTTCTGAGTGGATGTATAAAATGGAGAGATATCCGGTTAAACTATAACGATCTGTAACCATTTGTTGTTTGATGGCTGCGAATTGCTATAGAACCATTAAAATCCATTTTAAGAGAGGGGAACCGGATATTGGGAAAAAACAAAATGATATTGTTGCTGATACTTGTTTTCAGCCTTGGCTGTGCAGGCTGTACGGAGAAAAATCCGGCGGCAGAACAGGGAGAACTTGTAAAAAATGAGAGACTGTCGGAGCAATTCGGCAGTCTTTCTCGCTGTTAAGGTATAAGACTTTACGTTTGAAAGAAAAAATGATAAGATAGTTTCATCTGTTAAGGTGTTGAACAGTTATAAAAGTTATAAATATGAGGAGGTTTTTATGGAGAAAAACGAAAACGAAGAACTGCTGGAACAAAGCCCGGCAGCGATTCAGCAGGAAGATACGCCGGAAATTGCAAAGAGCGGGGAAGAAGAGCCGGATACAGAAGAACAGAAAGTCTCTAATGGAAGATTTATACTCTGGAGTCTGGCGGGAGTGTATCTGTTGTATACAAGTTACAGTCTCTGTAAGGGATATGTGACAGGCGAAGAAGGAACAAGTATGGGATTTATGCTTGCCGGAATTGCATTTGCAGCTATTGGTGCTGGTCTGCTGTTTTTCGGCATTAAAAATATGCTCTCAGAAGAGAAGATCAAGAAAGCAAAAGCAGCGAAGAATGCGGCAATGGAAGCTGCCGCAGGCGGAGAACTGAAGAAAGAGGATGCATCCGGGCAGAACAGATCAATGAGCATTGCTGAAAGGGCTAATATGGTTAAGAATCTGGAAGACGAAGAGGAAGACGGGGAAAACGAGAAAGAATGAAAATATTGATCACATTGCTGAAACCGTTGTCTTTTTTACCGGCACTGCTGATGATGTATATCATCTTTTCATTTTCAGCCCAGCCGGGTGAAATTTCAGGTAATCTGAGCTATAAAATAAGTTATGAGATCATAGAAACGAAGAGCGAGCTTTTGTCAGAGAATCTGAGCAGTGAAGAGATTGCCTATAAGGCAGATGGAATTCACTACTATGTGAGAAAAGCGGCACATATGACAGAGTATTTTCTGCTGGCTATCGCTATTTCTTTTCCTTTATATGTCTATGGTGTGAGAGGAATCTGGCTGATGCTTCTTGCGGGAATTGTCTGTGTGGGATTTGCAGGGCTGGATGAGTATCATCAGTCTTTTGTGGATGCTCGTACACCGGCGGTAAAGGATGTGGGAATCGACAGTATAGGGGCGTTTATCGGAATACTTCTTGTTCAGGCATTCTGCTGGTCTGTACTGAATAATCCTAATAAAAAGAAGAAAAAAAGAAGTCATTAAATAATCAGGAAAAATACATATTCAAAAAAACGGAAAGACAAAAAGGAGCTGCCACATTAATAAGAACTTAATGTGGTATGCTCCTTTTGACATTGGTTCACTGGTAATATCCTGCGAAGTGTGTTGTTGTGAACAGTAATTTTTGACTTGAATGTACACTTGATTTCCTGCTGCGTTTAAGCCTGGATTTCTGAAAGTCTGTCCAGTCCGGCTTTGGTATGGCGGATAAAAATATCTCTGACCGCCTGGATCTCGCCAAGACCTTTCAGAGTACATTTGACAGAATATCCCTCTTTTTCCAGAATGCTTTTCCAGGAATCATCGTCCTCTCCGGACATATCATTGGTAGCATGATCACCTGCGACGATCATAAAAGGTGCCAGATGAACATGAGCCGGATGCAGATTTTTTAATTTATCCAGAAAGCTTTCAATGGAGAAATCCCCTTCAACCGTTCCCATATGCATATTGGAATAGCCGAAATGCTTAAACAGTTCGTCCATCTCAGGATAAAGTTCATTGGCAACATGCTCTGTTCCATGTCCCATAAATAAGAGAATTTCATCAGAATCAGGGTGATATTCCTGTGCCATAGCCTGACAGACCTCTTCTTTGTCCTGCTTTGTAACCATCAGAGAATCACAGATAATGACAGAATCAAAATCCTTTTTATGTGCAAGAACCTTTTTTTTCATAGCGTCACTCTCAAATCCGGTGATCACATAGGTTGGCTGTACAATTACATTTCGAATTCCGTCCGCTTTCAACTGTGTCATTGCCTCATCAATATCCATGATGTGTATTCCGTCCCGCTTCCAGAGTTTGGCGCGTATACGGGGACTTGTCCATGCACGGTATAACGGATATTCCCCAAATGCATGATGCAGGTCAGATTCAATCTGTTCAATTGTTTTTTTTCGTGTTTCTTCATAACTTGTACCGAAGCTGATAACAAGAATTGCTGTTTTTTCAGTTACCCCCATTTTAAATCTCCTTATAATAAGTATATTGGCATTTACCACAACTGCCACTGACAGGTTTTCCGCAAAACAGATGTAGTGGCGGTAAAAGGTAATTGACTGCGCACTCATATAAAAAAGATGTCATGATAATAGACATTGTTTTTTATTATACAGGGAGTTATAGGGAAACACAAGTAAAAGCTAAGATTTTGACGTCTGAGTATCTCTGTATGCAGATGGAGTGACATTCATTTTTTTCTTGAAGCTTGTGCTGAAATAATATTGATTGGCGTAACCGCATTTCATACTGATTTCCTTCAGAGTCATGTTTGTGGCTGTAAGATAACGGCAGGCGGCGTTGATTCGCTGAGTAGTGATATAGTCACTAATACTCACGCCCTGTTTCTTTTTAAAGAGGGCACTCAGATAAGCCGGGCTGACATTGGCTTCGCTGGCGATATCGTTCAGGCACAGAGTATTGCTGGCATAGTTTTCGTCAATATATGAAGTTACAGATTCGCATAATTTCTGGTGATAATCATTCAGAGAAGAATCCAGTTTCCGGCAGAGAAGGCGGCAGAGTTCGTTGAGCCAGCCGCAGAGTTCTTCTGTGGTATGAAATTCTTCCAGATGATTGTATACATACAGGATCTTTGCTTCCAGATCATGGGTATCCAGGTTTAGTTCATAGAAAAACTTCAGAATCCTTCCAAGCAGAGAGTAGATCTGGATAAATGCGAAACTTTTGGTGCGGAAGTTCTCAGTAAGCCATCTGGAGAAATCCTGAAACCAGGAGTCAATTGCAGAAACATCCTTTTTACACAGAAGGCGGATTAATTCCTCCTCTCTGGAATCGGAGAAATCAGTGGCAGATAAGTCATGTCCAAGAGCCTCACGTCCGTCAAATACGTTCTGGTGTGGGAAAAAGAAACGATAATCCAGTGCATGAACTGCACTTTCATAAGAACGGTTCAGATCCCACAGATCCTGTACAATGGCACCGATTCCGGCATTCAGAACCAGTCCCTGTGAATTGCAGTTATCTACAAGTGCAGAAATGATTTTATAGGTAAGCTGGCGAAAATTTCCGGACTGGCAGCCGCTTTGTCCGATCACACACAGATAACCATCAATATCCTGCAGGGGATAAATATAATTTAATTCTGAGGTTTGTTCTGTGATCAGATCACGAAGATTCAGCAGTTCCATCTGAAATTTCTCAATGCCATAGGAATCCCTGAGAGACTGTGCATTTTCCAGTTCAAGAATCACTACGTTATAAAAATCATAATCCAGTTTAAGGTTCAGGTAGTTCAGATAAGGTTTGAGACGATAGGAAGCCTCCTGCCTGGAACGGTGAGTGATATCACGGAAAAATTTTTCGATAAGCAAAGGCCTGCTCTGTTTAAGCAACTGCAGATTTTTCTGCTCACGTTCCATCAGGGCAAAAGCATTTTTTACTTTCTGGATCAGATATGCGTAATCCAGAGGTTTTTCAATATAATCCAATGCACCAAGAAGCAGAGCGCGTCTTGCATATTCAAATTTATCATAGGCACTGATCAGTATGATTTTTACCATTGGATTAATATCCAGTGCTTGCCTGCTCATTGAAATTCCGTCCAGATCCGGCATTTCAATATCTGAGATGATCAAATCTACAGGTTCTTTTTTCATAGCGTCTATCGCAGAGGTTCCGTTGTAGCAGATATGTACGATTTCTGCGTTCAGAACTTCCCAGTCTATGTTCTTTTCAATTCCTTCTGCTGACAGATAATTGTCATCTACAATCATTATTTTCCTCATCTGTATCCTCCATTTGTTGAAATTCAATTGTGACATAGGTACCGTTTCCGGGATGGCTGTCAATACGCACAGAGCCGTTACCGTACAAAGGATTGGAAATGCGGGCGCTTACATTTGAAATTCCAAAATGTTTTTCGTAATTTATGACTTTGTTGTCTATGGCATATCGGAGCTGTTCCAGTGTCTCCGGAGACATTCCGGCTCCATTGTCTTCAATGGATATCACTACGGTATCATCACCGTAGAGTACCTGAATGGAAATAAAAACTTCAGGTGTATCGGCTGAAAGACCGTGCAGGATAGAATTCTCCAGGAATGGCTGTAATGTAAATTTGCAGATCGTGAAATTTTCTATTCCGTCTTCGGCATTGATCTCCCAGTTAAGATTATCTTTATGGCAGAGTTTCTCCATTTCCAGATACAGGCGGGCAATTTCCAGTTCGTCTTTGATCGGTATCAGTTCTTTTGATTTTCTCAGCGTCAGTCGGTAAAAGGCAGTCAGATTTGTCAGCATCTGATCTGCAATATCCAATTTGCCAAGTGCCTGGCAGGTTCGGATGGTTCCAAGGATATTGTAGAGAAAATGTGGATTGATCTGTGATTGTAATAACTGATATTTCAGCCGTTCTTCATTAATGGAGAGACTGACAATTGATTTCAGATTCTGGGCAATTGTGTGCTGCATATCTTCAAAGGTAATCCCCAGATTGTCTATTTCATCATAATTGGAAGCATCGGCCGGATGCGGGAGTGTGATGATGGAAAGGTGCTCCGGATCATGTCCGAGATGAAAGGATTCCATGGCATAGGACAGTGCGGCAATTCTGCTTGTCAGTTTCCTGGAAAAAAGGATTACAATAAAAATAGTCAGCGGCAGAGAAATAATTACAGTGATCAACAGTGTTTTGATCAGTACCTGTGTATTGCTTTTGATATAGTTTTCCGGGATTTCCGTAATATGCAGCCAACCGTTATCCAGAGTGCGGCAGTTATAGTAGATGTCATTGTCTTTAAAGAAGGAATTGGTATTTTCCAGAAACATCTGTTTTATTGAATCTGAAATCCAGGTCTGATTACGGGAAGAATCACTGTGAGCTGCAATTTGTCCCTGTGGTGTCAGAATGTAACTGGAAATTGCGGTATCAGAAGCAGAAGTCTGAAGATACCGGGAAAATTCATCGCAGTCAAGTGCAATACAATAAGCATATTCGAGAACATTGCTGGATTTGTCCTGAAGAGCACGAAAACACAGCAGTGTATTTGCGCTTCTTTTGGAAGCAGATATAACTCTGGGTAAGGTGGTATTTTTCTTTAACAGCCACAGGGAAGAAGAACCTATGGAATGTAATTCAGATTCGCTGATTCCATAATTGAAAAGTTTATCTGTGGAAAAGAAATATATACCCTCATCAGCTCCGGTTTGTTCCGGTTTTAAAAAAACATATATATGAAAGAAATCAAATGTAGATTTATATAATGAAATATTGCTTCTCATGGATGTTAATGCCTGCATGGTGCCAACCTGATCTGGGGAAGAGTGTTCAAAAGCGTACATCTGATACTGGATGGTGTCAGCAACGTTTTCGGTCTGGTTCAGACGGCTGTTAAGCTGAAAAATAAGCTGTTCATCAGACATCAATGCAGAGTTTGTGATTCGGTCTCTGGCAAGATTATAGGAAACATGGTAACTGACCAGTGCAACAAGTGTCAGAGGAAGCAGGGTTGCAACCAGAAAGGCAATCAGGAGTTTTGCCTGAAATGAGGAAAATCTGGAAGGAATCCATTTATGATAATTTATTTTTTTCAAGTTGAGTTTCATTACACATAATACTCCTTATATGAATAGGTTTGATTTTATCAGGTATCTTTTTGAAGATTGCCATATTATACAGCAATTCTGTAAAGATGCAACACAGTGTTCATCTGCTATCTGTATTATAAAAAATCAGAATGAAAAAAACAATAGAACGAAAAATAATATAAATCAATCAAAAGAAATTGTATTTAGTAAAAAGAGTGTTTTTGTTATTCTTTAATTACCAAATAACACAGAACAGTTGATGCGAGAGAACTGTTCGGAAAAGGAGAGAATATGAGGAAAAAAGTGTTAAGTGCAGTTTTAGCTGCAACAATGGTGGCAGGAATGATGGGGAATGTTGTAAGTGTATCAGCAGAGGAGAAATATGATCTTACTTTATACAGCGTTAACACTACTGACCCGGATTTTGATGACTGGCTTGCAAATGTAGAGGAGGCAACGGGTTTAAATATCAATGTTATTGCAGCTCCGACAGATACAGACACACGTCAGCAGAAGATTACAACGATTCTTTCTACAGGAGATTCTTCCGTAGACATTGTCGAAATCAACGATGAAATGAGTGCTGCATTCAAGAATTCCGGATGGCTGGAAGGTCTGAATGACACGGTTATGACAGATGATATCATTGATCAGTTTGCGCAGGGGTATATTCAGGATATGATCACAGATAAGGATGGAAATATTGTAGGAGTTCCGGGATATACAGGATATCTTGCATTTTGGGTAAATCAGGAAATTATGGATGAGGTGGGAATCGAATCCATTGATACAAAAGAAGATTTCATGAAATACATGGAAGCAGTTTCAAAAGATGGACGTTTCGGATACGGCGGTTCCTGGGAAAAGACATATGCATCTAATGAAATTGCACAGTTTGTAAATATGTTTGGCGGTGACTACTTCGACTGGACAAAAGAAGAAAATAAAGAAGCAATTCAGTTCCTTCATGATCTGGTTGCCAACAAAGAAACACCTGTTGATCAGATCGCAGATAAATATGATCAGATGAATCCAAAAATCAATGATGGCAAATACGGATGCTGGTTTATGTGGGGCTTAGGTACGGATTATGCAAAGGCAGATATGCTGGGAGCTGACAAGATCCACATGGCAATGGTACCTGATTTCAGCGGCAATGGAGAGCGAGCAATCTTTACAGATTCCTGGAACTATGTGCTGAACAGTGCATCCAAAAACAAAGATGCAGCCATTAAATTCCTGCAGTATATGGCAGATGAAGGTGGAATGGAAGCATCCTATAAAGCATTTGACAGATATCCTGCAAGAAAGGATGTTGCAGAAAAAGTTGTTCCGGATACTGATCCTGCAAAAGAAATGTACAGCCAGTATGCAGAAGAGTGCAACGTACAGGGACGTCCGCTGGTAGCACAGACAATGGAGTTCATCAGTGATATGGGAACTATCTTCCAGTCCTGCATGAAAGATGAGATCACAGTAGATGAGTTCTGTAAAAAAGCACAGGAAGTCGTTGATACATATCAGTAAAAACGGTATTCGTTTAAAGTCTTTTGAAATACTGACACATAAAAACTGACATAATAAATGAAGGTATAAAGCAGAAAAATCTGCTTTATACCTGTGCTTAAAGATATGAAGGAGGGAGTACCTGTGACAATCAGTAAAAAATCAATGAAATGGATTCCGTGGCTGTTGGTGTTACCTGTGGTTATTATTCGTGGATTTACGACTTTGTATCCGATTTTAATGACAGTTAGAAATAGTTTTTTTGATATTAAAATTCTGTCCGGAATTAATGAATTCTGTGGAATTCAGAATTACCTGAAAATTTTTTCAGATCCCAAAGTGCTTACATCTATACGTTTTACAGTGATTTTTGTAGTAGTATCAATGATATTCCATGTAATATTAGGCGTAGGTCTTGCTCTGATATTAAATATGAAATTTAAGGGACGTCGTTTTCTTCGTACGATTGTACTGATTCCCTGGGCAATGCCGGCAGTTGTTGTAGGTATGGCTGCAAAATGGGCATTTAATAATGATTATGGTCTGATCAATGACTTTATCAGATTGTTTGTCCATGGATACCAGAATAGCTGGCTGATCAATACAGGATCTGCAAGAGCTGCTGTAATTGCCGTGGATCTGTGGAAAGATCTTCCGTTCTTTGCGATTCTTGTATTATCCGGTCTGCAGTTTATTTCGGGTGATATCTATGAAGCCGCAAAAGTAGACGGTGCAAATGGAATCCAGTGTTTCTTCAGAATTACATTACCGTTGATACTGAAAAATGTACTGACTTTATCTATTCCATTTACTTTATGGAGACTGACAACCTTTGATATTGTATATTCTATGACTTCAGGTGGTCCTGGAGAAGATACGGCACTGATCGCATACAGAATCACGACAGAGGCGTTTACAAATCTGAATGTCGGTTATGCATCTGCACTGGCAATGTTACTGTTTGTTGTAATGGCAGTATTCAGCTGGCTGAATATACGTGTTATGAACAAGATTGATAACTAAAGGAGGAAATACCATGAAAAAAGATTCAAGAAAATATAACATATATCATGGTGTAATGGCAGGTGGAAGATGGGTACTGTTTGCAATTGTCTCATTTATTATCCTGTTTCCGGTATACTGGATTTTTATTTCCTCTATTACACCTTCCGGAGAATTATTCAAAACACCGATTGATTATCTGCCGGATCATCCGACACTGGAAAGCTATAAGTTTCTGATCGAGAACGTAGGACTTTTATCAAAAGTGGGAAATACAGTATTGATCGTAGGTCTTACACTGGTTATCAGTACTGTACTCTGTGCAATGGCTGCATACGGATTCTCACGTTTCACTACAAAAGGAATCAATATTGCTTTTGCATTTATTATTGCAACTATGTTAATTCCTGAAGTTGTTACAGCAAGACCATTATATGAGTTCATGCAGAAAGTAAAATTATATGATACATATCCCGGACTGATTTTGCTTTATATCAGTACTGTTATCCCATTTACGGTTCTGATTCTGAGAAACTTTGTGGGGGAAATCCCTATTTCACTGGAAGAGGCAGCAGCGATTGACGGTGCAACTTTTTCACAGAGACTTTTTACAATCGTATTGCCTCTTATGAAACCTGCAATCGCAACTGTATGTATTATCAACTTTATTACCTGCCTGAATAACTTCTTCACACCGTTGTTTTATTCAAATGGTATTCAGGTTCTTTCCGTTTCCATTGTACAGCTTCCACTGCGTGACAACATGTATGGAGTTCCGTGGGATCTGGTAAGTGCAATGGGATGGATTATTCTTTTACCGATTATTATTTTTGTTGCAGTCTTTGAAAAACAGATCATGGATGGTATAATGGCAGGAGGAGTAAAAGCCTGATTATCTGAATGCTAAGAATATTGGAGGAAAACATTATGTATCAGTCATTTAAAGGTGGACTTGGTGGAATTGCTCTGGCAAAACATGGAAGAAGCCGTGCAATCAATGCAGAGAATCCACATGGAGAAAAAGGTAAAGGTGGAATGGCAGCGAGCCATCTGGGACCGTCCAGAAAAGGAAGTCCCTGCCTGAATGATATTGAGCCAGGTGCAACTGTAACTCTTGCAGAGATGGAAGGTCCTGGTGAGATCAATCATATCTGGATCACAGTGGATAATAAGACAACCGATGCAGATTGTTTTGTATTGAGAGATCTGGTCATCCGTATGTACTGGGATGATGAGGAAACACCATCTGTGGAAAGTCCTCTCGGAGATTTCTTTTGCTGTGGTTTTGGAAGAGAGTGTATTGTAAATTCTGTCCCAATGGCAGTGGTGCCAAGCAGAGGATTTAACTGTTACTTCCCGATGCCGTTTAAGAAAAAAGCAAAAATTACTCTGGAAAATCAGCATGCAAATAAAATTCCGGCATTTTTCTATCAGGTAGATTACTGTCTGTATGATGAGCTTCCGGATGATATTACTTATTTCCATGCACAGTGGAGGCGAGAGCGACTGACAGAGAAGCAGAAAGATTATACAATCCTTGACGGAGTAAAAGGAAAAGGTCATTATGTAGGAACTTATATTGCACTTACCACACTGGAACGTTACTGGTGGGGCGAAGGTGAAATGAAATTCTATATTGACGGTGATGATGAATATCCCACAATCTGCGGAACCGGAACAGAAGATTATTTTGGAGGCTCCTGGAGTTTTGCAAAGCAGGTGGACGGAAAGACTGTGGAACAAAATTATAATACACCATATCTGGGCTACCCATACTATTCTGCTCATGATGAGCTGATCCATAATTTCTATCATAATGATGACTGTCCGCCGATGAGAGGTTTCTATCGCTGGCATATTCAGGATCCGATTTGTTTTGATGAGGATCTGCGTGTGACCATTCAGCAGATTGGAGTAGGTTACAGAGGATTATTTGAACGTCAGGATGATGTGGCAAGCGTGGCTTACTGGTATCAGACACACCCACATGCACCGTTTGCACCATTGATGTCAAAAGAGGACAGATGGCCAAGATAAAAAACAGAGGTGAAATGCTTGAAAAAAAGTGTTGTAATTTTCATAACTGCAGTATGTTTGCTTATTACAGGATGTGGAGATACGGGGAGCTTATCTAAGCTCCCCTCATCGTCGTTTCACGAAGACAAACAAAAGCTGACAATCATGCATATTGATGCAGATAATAAAAGATTTCAGGATTTTATCGAGGAAACAGAAAAAAAACTTGATATGGAAATCACTGTGGAAAAATGTCCGTCCAATGCGGATAATCGGCAGGCAAAAATATCCACGATCCTGGCTTCGGGGGACAAAAATATTGATTTGATTTCCGTGAATGATGAGATGATTTCTGAGTTTAAGCATAAGGGATATCTGGAACCACTGGAAAAAAACGTTATGACAGAAGAAGTAAGAGACAGCTTTCCGCAGAAGTATCTGGAAAGCATTTGTGAAGAGAATGGACATATATATTCTGTCCCTTTTCAGATGGATATTATGATGTTCTGGGTAAATCAGGAGTTGCTGAAACAGGCAGGACTCGATGAGATAAAGAATACCGGTGATTTTGATATTCTGCAGAAGAGTTTGAAAAATCCGGATCAGTACGCTTATGGAGATGCATGGGAAAATACACATGTTTATAACAGTCTTTCGCAATTTGTGAATTTCTGGGGTGGCGATTATTTCGACTGGACTGATCCGAAAACCAAAGATGCAGCCAGATATATGAAAAGTATGCTGGATGAGAAAAATACATCGCCTGCACAGTTTGTAGATCAGTATGAGCAGATGGAAGAGAAATTTATCAGGGGAAAATATGGATGTGTTTTTATGTATACGAGTGCTCTGGGTACATTTCTTGATGCTGATGTATATGGGAAAAATAAAATACATATGGCACCGCTTCCCGTGCTTCATAAGAAAAAAGCCACTAATATTGCAACCTGGCAGTATGTTTTGAACAATGCTTCAGAAAATAAAGATGCAGCTGTCAGATTTCTTCAGTATGCAGCCGGTTATGAAGGCAGTACTGAATATGCAAAAATAATGAAAAGTTATCCTGCCAGAGTGGATGTGATCGAAAATGAGGATATTGATCTGGAAGGAATAGATATGATACGGAAATATCTCCGGGAATATACATTGAATGCACGTCCGTTATGTGAAAATTCCATGGGTGCTGTCTCAGATATGGGAAAACTGTTTCAGGGATATGTTCTTGGGCAATGTGAAGAGGACAGTTTCTTTGAGCAGGCACAAAATTGTATAAATACTTACTATTAAAAAGGCATCTTCGGATGTCCTTTTTAGTTGCGGATTTTTGATGCCGGATTTATAATAACAATAACAATGACAACAGGAGGCAGCTTCATGCAGAATCAACAGCCATCAACTTTAAAGGAAATACGCGTCCATGGTACACAGGACTTTCCCTGTGCGTTCTATCAGACAGGAACAAGGATAAAAGGGAATATGGTGAAACACCACTGGCATGAAGAAGTAGAACTGCTTTATTTTTCGGGTGGAGAGTTCTGTCTGGAAGTAAATATGGAACGTTTCAACATTTCAGAGGAATGTTTTTATTTTATTAATCCCGGGGAACTTCACAGTATTTCTGTTGAAAAAAACGGCGGCTGTGTGGAAAATGCGGTGGTTTTTCATATGGATATGCTAAGCTCTGCATATGCTTTGAATCAGATTCAGACCAATCTGATCCAGCCGGTACAAAATGGCAGTATCCAGTTTCCGAGATGTCTGCGAAAGAATGAACCGGCATTTGAACTGGTAAGAAAATCTTATGAAGAAATCCGTAATGTATTTGGCGGAGATTCTTTTCGGGAGAATTATTATGACGGCGAGGCGGTTACGGATGATATCACCCGACAGTTGTTTATCAAATCAGCGCTGCTTCGGATTCTGGCAGTTCTGTCTGCGAATAATCTGTTTGAGATAACGGAGAAGAATCATGACCACAGAATTGAGACGATCAAGACAACACTGACTTACATACAGGAGAACTATAAAGAGAAAATTTATATACGTGACCTTGCAGGACTGATCGGGATGAATGAGCAATATTTCTGCAGATTTTTCAAGAAGGTGATCGGGCGTTCGCCTATGGAATATGTGAATGAGTACAGGATAAAAAAGGCTATTCATTATCTGAAGGAGTCTGACCTTACAGTTACGGAAATCTGTCTGGAATGCGGATATAATAATCTGGGAAATTTTCTGAGAGAGTTCAGAAAATATACGTCAACAACGCCGTTGCAGTACCGCAGACATTCATTGCAGGAAATACAGAACTAAAAGGTTACTGTTCATACACCACGTTACTGAGAACGGAGTGAACATTAACGCTAAAAGTCAAAATATCGTATTTTTATATCAAAATAGGATAAGACAGACACAGAGAAAACAGCTATAATCGTGTTTAACCGAATCAGATAAGTTCCCTGTGGAGGTGTGAAAAGCAACAGGCAGGGATGAGAAAATGAAAAACAGGATTTATAAGAATTCTATAAAAACACAGGAGGATTTTTACAATGGTAAAGAAATGGTGGAATGAAAAAGTTGCTTATCAGATTTACCCGAAGAGTTTTTATGATACCAATGGAGACGGAATTGGAGATCTGAGAGGTGTTATTGAGAAGCTTGATTATCTGAAAGATCTGGGAGTTGATATTATCTGGCTTTCCCCCTGCTACCGCTCTCCGTTAGCTGATCAGGGATATGATATTTCAGATTATTATGATATTGATCCTCGCTTCGGAACCATGGCAGATATGGATGAACTGATTGCTGAGGCTAAGAAGAGAGATATGTACATTCTGATGGATCTTGTTGTAAACCATTGTTCTGATGAACATGAATGGTTTAAAAAAGCATGTGAGGATCCGGATGGTAAATATGGTAATTTCTTCTATCTGCGTGACAAGAAAGAAGGAGAACTTCCAACTAACTGGCGTTCTTATTTCGGCGGACCTGTATGGGAAGATCTTCCCGGAACAAATAAACAGTATCTGCATGTTTTCCATAAGAAACAGCCCGATCTGAACTGGGAGAACCCGGAAGTAAGGGAAGAAGTTTATAAGAATATCAACTGGTGGCTGGATAAAGGTCTTGGTGGATTCCGTATTGATGCGATTATCAATATCAAGAAAGCACTTCCGATGCATGACTATGAGCCGGATCGTGAAGACGGTCTTTGCAGTATCAGGAAGATGCTGAAAGAAGCAAAGGGAATCGGTGACTTCCTTGGCGAGATGAGAGACCGCACCTTTAAGAAATACGATGCATTCTCTGTCGGTGAAGTTTTCGATGAGAAGGATGAAGAGATTCCGGATTTCATCGGCGATAATGGATATTTCTCCAGTATGTTTGACTTCGAAGAGACTATCTGGGGGGCATCTGACAAGGGATGGTATGACTGCAAACAGATTACTCCGGATGCCTACAAGAAATGTTGCTTTACAACACAGAGAAAAATTGGCGATATCGGATTTGTTTCCAATATTATTGAAAATCATGACGAGCCTCGTGGTGTCAGCAGATATATCCCGGAAGGTGACTGCTGTGACGCAAGTAAGAAGATGCTTGGCGGTCTGAACTTTATGCTTCGCGGACTTCCGTTTATCTACCAGGGACAGGAACTTGGTATGGAGAATGTGAAGTTTGAATCTATTGATCAGGTAGATGATATTTCCAGTCTGGATGAGTACAAGGTAGCTCTGGAAGCAGGATGTACACCTGAGGAAGCACTGAAAGCTGTTTCCAGATTCAGCCGCGATAATGCCAGAACACCGATGCAGTGGACAGATGGTGAGAATGCAGGATTTACAACAGGTAAACCATGGCTGAAGGTTAATGCGAATTATACAAAGATCAATGCAGAGAGCCAGATGAATGATCCGGAATCTGTGAGAAGTTTCTATAAGAAACTTATCGCACTGCGTAAGAATCCGGAATACAAAGAGACTGTTGTTTACGGAGAACTGGAACCTGTATGGGAAGATGTACATAATCTGATGGCATACTATCGTAAAGGGGATAAGACTCTTCTTGTAGTTGGTAATTACCAGAAAGAGCCACAGACCATTGAACTTGCAGGAGAGTGCAGGAAGGTTCTGATCAATAACTATGACAATGTAGCTATGGATGGAAATAAGATTGAACTGCAGGGTTATCAGTTCCTTGTTATTGAGATGTAGCAGAAGAAAAAAGAACGGAAATCCAGGTATGAGTACTTGGATTTTCGTTCTTTTTGTATCCATGAATTATAGCAATCTTCTATAGCAATCCTCATAAATAATGCGTATTGCTCCCGGCTCATCAGAGCGTGAAATCCCGCGACAGATATCCCTGAGTGCCTTATAAAGCTGAACTGTCATCGGAGGAATCATCTTCAGGGGGATTCAGAATCTTTACGCTGTCGCGTACTACAAGTCTGACCGGAAGAGAAAGATTCGTTGTTTTTGGATTCCAGCCATCGATCATTTTGAACAGATATTCTGCGGCAATGGTTCCGCGCGAAAAGATATCCTGATGAATAGTGGTGAGTGAAGGACAAGCAAGCTGCGCATACAGATTATCATCAAATCCGGTGATGGAGAGATCTTCCGGAAAGCGGATCCCTTTGGCTTTGAGATATTTCATCAGGGTAACTGCGTAATAATCGGAACAACACATAAAGGCAGTGAACTTGTGTGCGACTGCATAAATCTCCTCCATACTTCCCTGACGTTCATATTTGGAAGGGCGGATCACAATCAGATTATCCAGATCAATATCCAGTCCGTATTCCTGAAGTGCCCGCTGATGTCCGGTGTATCGGATATAGTCTACACCTTCCATATTGTCGGCAAGAAAGGCAATTTTTCTGTGACCGCAGTTAAGAAGATATTTTGTCATCAGGTATCCGCCCTCTTCATCGTCAAGACCGATATTAACGTATCTGGCAATATTTTTTGGAGTGTAACTGTCGATAAGGACAGCAGGCTTTTTGTATTTGCTTCTGATTTTGAGATAATCGTCGTGGAGCATACCGATGAGGATCAGTCCTTCGGTGTTCCAGCTCACCACATTGCGCACGATTTCGTCAATATCTTCAGAAGTATAAAGCATCATATAATATCCACGTTCACGAATAGCAGCTTCCAGAGATCCAAGTAATTCGCCATGAAATGGATCTGTGAAGATATTATCGTATTTATCTTTTTTCCTTTTTAATACAATTCCGATGAGTCTGGAATGATTCTGTGCGAGATTTTTTGCATTCATATTTGGGACGTAATCATATTCGTCCAGAAGTTTCTGAACTTTCTCAGCAGTTTTCTGAGAAACTTCGCTGGTTTTTCCATTAATGACATTTGATACTGTGGTGGTACTGATTCCAAGCATCTCTGCCATTTCTTTAATTGTTATCATGTGAGATTCACCTCAATACAAAAATATATAAATATATTATCACATTGGGATATGAAAATGCAAGTGTTGCACAAAAAAGTTTGAATAAAATAAAAGAAAATTGTAACTGTTGCTCATAAGTCGTTTGGGAGAGAGCAATAATAATTAAAAAATGCAAAATATAAGGCTGTCGTCAAAAAATATCTGATAACAGCCCTGCACGGAATATTATTTCTGGATTACGATTGCTTCGTAAGGTCTGAGAGTGATTTTATGGTTTACTTTTGCATCAATGTAATTGGAGATAAGAACTTTTCCGTTTGTAAATTCTTCAGGAAGCTCTACTTCACGTGTATTCTCGCTGAAATTGCAGTATACGATCAGTTTTTCATCGCCAAGTGTACGGATATAAGCGTAGATATCCTTGTCATCATCAAGGATCAGATCATAGGTACCGTATACGATCAGTTCACTTTCATGGCGGAGCTTGATCAGTTTCTGATAATATTTGAATACGGAATCTTCGCGGTTAATCTGATCTTTGGCATTGATCTTAGTGTAGTTCGGGTTTACCATAATCCAGGGGGTAGCTGTGGAGAAACCTGCGTAAGCACTGTCGTCCCACTGCATAGGGGTTCTTGCATTGTCACGTCCCTTATAACCGATTGCTGCCATCATGTCCTCTTCGGTCATCTTACCCTGTTCGGTTAATTCGTGGAAAGCATTGATACTTTCAAGGTCGCGGAAGTTGTCAAGAGTGTTAAACGGGCAGTTTGTCATACCCAGTTCCTCACCCTGATATACATAAGGTGTACCCTGCATCATATGGATACATGTTGCAAGCATTTTTGCAGAGATTTCTCTGTATTCGTCACTGTCATTGCCGAAACGGGAAACGCTTCTTGGTTGGTCATGATTTTCCCAGTAGAGACTGTTCCATGCAATATCCTGAAGACCTTTCTGCCAGCGTGTAAGGATTTTTTTCAGGTTGCGCAGGTCCATCTTTTTGGTTGTCCATTTGCCGGCTTTTTCATCACTGTCAACATCCATATGCTCAAACTGGAATACCATGTTCAGCTCTTTTTCATCGCTTCTTGCATATTTCTTTGCCTCTTCCAGAGTAACACCTGAGCATTCGCCTACAGTGATCGTGTCAGCATTATTCAGTGCTTTCTGACGCATTTCCTGAAGGTATTCATGTACATGAGGACCATTTGCGGATACATTGAAGGTTGCATAGCCGTTAATTCCAGGTTCTTTGTCAGGAAGCCCCGGCTCTTTGGAGATAAGGCTGATAACATCCATACGGAATCCGTCAACGCCCTTTTTCAGCCACCAGTTCATCATATCGAAAACATCCTGACGTACAGCAGGATTGTCCCAGTTCAGATCAGGCTGTTTCTTGGAAAACAGGTGCAGGAAATACATATCTGTTGTCTTGTCGTATTCCCATGCAGGACCGGAGAAGCAGGAGCCCCAGTTGTTTGGAAGGTTTCCGTCTTCTTTTGCAGGACGCCAGATGTAGTAATCTCTGTAAGGATTGTCTGTGGATTTGCGGCTCTCGATGAACCATTTGTGTTCATCAGAGGTATGGTTTACAACCAGGTCCATCATGATTTTGATGCCTTTTTCGTGAGCTATGGCAAGCATACGGTCGAAGTCTTCCATGGTTCCGAATTCGTCCATGATCGCCTGATAATCACTGATATCATATCCGTTGTCATCATTTGGTGATTTGTAAACCGGAGAGAGCCAGATTACGTCAATTCCAAGCTCTTTTAAATAGTCAAGTTTGCCGGTGATACCGTTAAGATCACCGATTCCGTCTCCGTTGCTGTCGCAGAAACTGCGAGGATAGATCTGATATACGACGCTTTCTTTCCACCATCTTTTTTCCATTGTAAAGACCTCCTGATAATATTATATTTTAGTACGTTTGATTTGAATAAGAATTATGTGAGCTGACTATAGCAATCCTCTCAATATGCGTTATTTACAAGGATTGCTGTAAATATCTTTTGCCCCTGATAATTTATAGCAATTCCATAAATTACTGCAAACAATCCAGCCCATCATAGTGTGAAGTCCTGCGTCAGATATCTTTGCCGTGCGTCAGCACGCCTGCAGGTATCCTCCTTGTCCTTCACACTCTGCTGAACTGTCTTGATTGCATTATTTTATGGAATTACTTTAGAATTTGTGTATAGTTGTATTGTATAAATATATAATAAATACTTTATGGAAAAAATGCTTTCGATATTTTGACGGATTTATGTATTATTTTGACTTTTTGACAAAATATAGAATTGCTGTAAGTAAATCCCATGCTTCAATTGCGAATATCCGATTGACAATCCTGTAAGACATATCGTGAAGCGTATTGCTGAGAACGGAGTGAGTTACTGTTCACTCCGTTCTCAGTAACACGCTTCGCGATGCACAGAATTTATGCTAATCGCATAAATTCGCGTGGTATATCTCGGGTTTTCTGTGACCTTCGCTCACAAAAAACACCTCGCGGGATATTACTAGTGAACAGTAACCGGAGTGAACAGTAACGATTTCGCAGTTTCGAAGTCTTGTATGTGATGGGTAAATATTGTATAGTATAGGTATTGGCATTTATAATGAGATAGAAGAAACGGCAGAAAATAAATATAATGTATAAGTGAGGAAGAATGAGAAGGATACAGATTATTGTAAATAATGGAGCGGGTACAGGGCGGGCGCACAGGGTATGGAATGAGACACAGTGTCTGCTTCGGGGATACAAAATAAAATATGAAGCCCATATGACCAGATATGAAGGGCATGCCGCGAAACTGGCTGAGCAGATTTCCCGGGTGAAGGGTGAAGAGCCTGTCTATCTGCTGGTGGTTGGGGGAGACGGTACGATCAATGAAGTCCTGAATGGTATTACTGACTTTGATAAGGTACGTTTTGGCGTGATACCCACTGGTTCAGGGAATGATTTTGGCAGAAATCTGAAACTGCCGAGAACACCGAAGGAGAGCCTGAGGGAAATCTGTGCCTGTATCCGAAAGGATCAGAGAGGTGAAGCACTTTACAGGATAGATCTGGGGCAGGTAAGCTGGGAAGGCTGTGAGAAGCCGCGGATTTTTGGAATCAGTTCCGGCCTGGGACTGGATGCACTTGTGTGTAAAAAAGCACTTCATTCCAGACTGAAACAGGTTTTAAACCGTTTCCATCTGGGTAAGCTTACATATCTTGCATTGACGGTGCAGTCTCTTTTTACCATGGAGACAGCCAATGCAAAGGTGGTGACAGAACATGGAGGCTATATTCTTCCGAAGATGATCTTTGCGGCAGCTATGAATCTGCCGGCAGAAGGCGGAGGGGTTCCTATGGCACCTCATGCATCGGTGCAGGACGGTCTGCTCTCGCTTGGCAGTGCATCCGGAATCGCCAAATGGCAGACTTTTTTCCTGCTTCCGTTTCTGGTTGCTGCAAAGCAGGAGCATATTAATGGTTTTACTATCAGAAATGAAAAAGGATTTCGCCTGATTCTGGATAAGCCAATGGTGCTCCATGCAGACGGAGAGTACTGTGCAGATGTGACGAGAGTGGAATTTCGGTGTCTGGAGAAGAAACTGTGGCTGCTGCATGAGCAGAAAGGGGATTCAAGTAAGACCTGAAACAATATAAAAAACAGAAAAACAGGAGTGTAAAGAAAAATGAGTTACGCAGATGATGTATTTATAAAAATGTGTCAGGATATCCTGGAAAACGGGACAAGTACGGAAGGAGAAAAAGTCCGCCCTGTGTGGGAGGATGGAACTCCGGCATATACGATCAAGAAATTCGGAGTGGTAAACAGATATGATCTGAGAAAGGAATTTCCGGCTATGACACTCAGACGTACAGCGTTAAAGAGTGCCATGGATGAGATTCTCTGGATCTGGCAGAAGAAATCCAACAATATCCATGATCTTCACAGCCATATCTGGGACAGCTGGGCAGATGAGAGTGGTTCTATCGGTAAGGCATATGGGTATCAGCTTGGCGTGAAACATCAGTACAAAGAAGGAATGATGGATCAGGTAGACAGAGTGATCTATGATCTGAAGAATAATCCGTTCAGCCGAAGAATTATGACCAATATTTATGTGCATCAGGATCTCCATGAGATGAATCTGTATCCCTGTGCATATTCCATGACATTTAATGTGACACAGACACCGGGGAACGATAAGCTGACTCTGAATGCAATCCTCAATCAGCGTTCACAGGATATCCTTGCAGCGAATAACTGGAATGTATGTCAGTATGCACTTCTGCTTATGATGATGGCTCAGGTATGTGATATGGAAGCAGGGGAATTGCTTCATGTAGTGGCAGACTGCCATATCTATGACCGTCATATCCCGCTGATAAAGGAACTGATCCAGAGAAAACCATATCCTGCACCTGTTGTGAAACTGAATCCGGAAGTAAAAGATTTCTATCAGTTTACAACAGATGACCTGATCGTGGAGAATTATGAGACATGGCCGCAGATTAAGAATATTCCGATTGCCGTTTAACCAAACTGTGGAGCAATTATCTGGTTATGAGCAAGTAGCGAATGCGGATGATTTTGTTCGCCTGACTTAAATTGACAATATAAAATCAAGAGAGGAAAATTCAAATGAATGTTATCGTAGCAGCAGATAAAAACTGGGGAATCGGCAAGAACAACCAGCTTCTGGTAAGTATTCCGGCAGATATGAAGATGTTTCGTGAGGAAACAAGTGGAAAAGTAGTAGTGATGGGAAGAAAAACTCTGGAAAGTTTTCCAAACGGACTTCCGCTTAAAAACAGGATCAATATTGTGATCACATCCAATAAAGAATATGAGGTAAAGGGTGCGATCATAGTACACAGTATTGAAGAAGCGCTGGAAGAGATAAAGAAATATCCGGCAGAAGATGTTTACTGTATAGGTGGTGACAGCATTTATGCGCAGATGCTTCCGTACTGTGATGTAGCTCATGTGACAAAGATTGACTTTGCATATGAAGCAGACAGTCATTTCCCAAATCTGGACGAAGATGATGAATGGGAAATTACGGGAGAGAGCGATGAGCAGACGTACTTTGATCTGGAGTATCAGTTTGTGAAGTATGAGAGAAAGAAATAGAAGGAACAAAGCAGATCCGGAAAAGCCAGTGATATAAAAGAAAAAATATCCCTCAGAATGTGTTTAAACTGATTCTGAGGGATGTTTTTGTATAGTGAAAATCTACGTTACTGTTCATTACGTTCTCAGCGGGATAGCAGTGTATGAACAGCAACAATTCTTCTGATGTTGAAAGACGTTAACTGTCTGCAGTCAGATGTTATTTATTCAATAACTTTCAGCCATCCTTCCGGAGCCTGGATACGTCCCATCTGGATACCTGTTAATGTGTCATAGAGTTTCTGGATAACCGGACCCATTTTCTCCATTCCGCTTGGGAAACAGATTTCTTTACCATGGTCAACAATCTTTCCGACAGGAGAGATAACTGCAGCAGTACCGCAGAGACCACATTCAGCGAAATCTTTCACTTCATCGAAGTATATTTCTCTTTCCTCAGCTTCTAATCCCAGGTATTCCTTGGCAACATAGATTAAGGAACGACGTGTGATAGAAGGAAGGATACTGTTGGACTTCGGTGTGACAACTTTGCCGTCTTTTGTAACGAAGATGAAGTTAGCACCGCCTGTTTCTTCTACCTTGGTACGTGTAGCTGCATCAAGATACATGTTCTCATCGAATCCGTTCTTGTGAGCATCTACGATTGCATGTAAGCTCATTGCATAGTTAAGACCTGCTTTGATATGGCCTGTTCCATGAGGTGCAGCGCGGTCGAAATCACTGACGCGGATTGTGATCGGTTTAGCACCGCCTTTGAAGTATGGTCCTACAGGTGTAGTGAATACACGGAACATATACTCATCAGCAGGTTTTACACCGATAACCGGGTTAGTACCCATCATATATGGACGAACATATAAAGTTGCGCCTGAACCGTATGGCGGAACATATGCTGCGTTAGCTTTTACAGTCTGAACAATTGCATCAACAAAACGGTCTTCCGGGAATACAGGCATCTCAAGTCTCTTTGCTGAGTTTGCCATACGTTCTGCATTTAAGTCAGGACGGAAAGTAACGATATGTCCGTCTTCTGTAGTGTAAGCCTTCATTCCTTCGAAAACTGTCTGCGCATACTGGAAAACACCTGCACATTCGTTCAGTGTTACATTAGGATCTGTTGTCAGTTCTCCGGCATCCCATGCGCCGTCTTTGAATTTAGATACATAACGATAATCGGTCTGTACGTAACCGAAGCCTAAGCTGCTCCAGTCGATATTCTTTTTTTCCATAATGAATCTTTCCTCCGTTCACACATATTTACAGTATTTACAAGTGTGATTACTGTTTATCTCTTTACCATTGTAAAACTTTTGTCTGCTAAGTTCAATGGGAAATTTCCAATTTTAATGAAAAATTGAAAAATCGTGTTACTGTTCACATACAGTAACAAAAAATCCGCCAGTCTTGTTTTTTATAGAGGATTTCGCTATAATATGGAATAGAAAATGGAGGAAAATATGAGCGAGAATTTTGATGAATTAGGAGAACTTGGAGACAAAATAAAAAAGATCATAGACACAGCAGTTTCTACTAAAGATTACCGCCAGATGACCGAGGATATTAAGCAGACGGTGGGACAGACTGTTAACAGCGCAGTAAATTCTGCTGTAGATTCCGGAAGCGAGGCAATCAAAAATGGTCTGAATAATGTATTTGGAACCGGAAACAGTCAGTCCGGTGATTCCGGGGTATACCGCAATAAAACAAAAGAATTTGAAGAAAAGCGCAGGCGGGAGCGTGAACAGGAGCAGGAACGTCAGAGGATTGAGAAGGAGAAAGTAAAAGAGAAGATGCTGACTCTTTATGAAAGGAACACCGGGGGAAGAATGAAAGGTATGATGATTGCTGTTTCAGGTGGAATCCTTGCCAGTGGAATGGGACTGGGAACTCTGGTCCTCAGCATCTTTGGAGCGGTGGGGCATATGAGTTCCCTTGTGACCGGTGGAACCTGTTTTATGGCAGTCGGAGCTTTGACAGGAGTGGGACTTCTCGCAGGCGGCATTAAAAAACTGGGTAAACTGGAACGTTTTCAGAAGTATATTGATACACTGGGAAATCACACATACTGTAATTTTGAACAATTATCTGCAGCAGTAAATAAGCCGGTGAAATTCGTTAAAAAAGATATTAAAAAGATGATTGATGACAGATGGTTCCGTCAGGGACATATTGATGAACAGGAAACCTGTCTGATCACCAGTAATGAGACTTATCTGCAATATACGCAGACGCAGAAGGCACTTGAGCAGAAGAAACAGGAAGAAGAGAAATATCAGGCTGAACAGGAGAGAAACAGAAAGAACACACCGCCTGAAGTGCAGGAAGTGCTGGATAAAGGAAATGAATTTCTGGATAAGATCCACAGGAGCAACGATGCGATTCCTGGAATGGAGATTTCTGCAAAAATATCCAGAATGGAACTGATCGTGGAGAAGATTTTTGAACGGGCGCAGAAGCATCCGGAGATTATTCCGGATCTGAAGAAACTGATGAATTATTATCTGCCCATGACAGTAAAGCTGCTGGATGCATATGAAGAAATGGATCAGCAGCCTGTGCAGGGAGAGAATATCCAGGCATCCAAAAAGGAGATAGAGGATACACTGGATACACTGAATCAGGCATTTGAAAAACTTCTGGATTCTGTCTTTCAGGATACTGCGTGGGATGTTTCAAGTGATATTTCAGTGCTTCATACGCTGCTTGCACAGGAAGGTCTGACAGATGATGACTTTGCAAAAATGAAAAAGAACTGAAAATAAAAAAGGATAAAAAGGAGCGGCAGAGGACATGGGAAACGAATTTAAAGATTTTGAAATGGAAACACCATCATTAACACTGGAGCCGGATCTTGGAGAGCTTGAAAAGAAAGAAGAAGTGATCCCCAAAAAGCAGCTACAGAAGGAAGAAGTGCCTGTACTGACACCGGAAGAACAGAAAATGGTAAATGATTTTGCTGCAAAGATTGATATTGAGAATACTAATCAGATTCTTCAGTATGGTGCAGGAACCCAGAAAAAAATGGCAGACTTTTCTGATACAGCTCTTGAGAATGTAAAGACACAGGATCTCGGTGAGATTGGAGAACTGATCAGTAATGTTGTGGGAGAACTGAAAGATTTCGATGTACAGGAGGAGGGAAAATTCTTTGGATTTTTCAGAAAGCAGACTTCTAAGATTGAAAATCTGAAAAACAAATATGACAAAGCACAAGCCAATGTGGAGAAGATCACAGATTCTCTTCAGCAACATCAGGTGCGCCTTATGAAAGATTCTGCTATGCTGGACAAGATGTATGAACAGAACCTGAATTATTTTAAAGAACTTACCATGTATATCCTTGCCGGAAAAAAGAAACTGGAAGAAACCAGAAACGGAAAGCTTGCAGAAATGAAAAATAAGGCAGCTCTGAGCGGGCTTCCCGAAGACGCGCAGGCAGCCAGAGACCTGGATGAGAAATGCAGCAGATTTGAAAAGAAACTGCATGATCTGGAACTTACCCGTACGATTGCCATGCAGACAGCGCCTCAGATCCGGCTGATCCAGAATAATGATACGGTAATGGTTGAGAAAATACAGACAACGATCGTAAACACAATTCCATTATGGAAAAGTCAGATGGTGCTTGCTCTGGGAATTGCTCACTCTGCAGAAGCGGCACAGGCACAGAGACAGGTAACAGATATTACCAATGAACTTCTCAGAAAGAATGCAGAGACACTTCATATGGTAACGGTTGAGACAGCGAAAGAATCAGAGCGTGGAATAGTTGACCTTGAAACACTGCAGAAGACAAATGCAGATTTGATCCAGACTCTGGATGATGTGATGCGGATCCAGATGGAAGGCCGTCAGAAGAGACAGGCAGCAGAGATGGAAATGCACCGCATGGAAGAAGAACTGAAGAGAAAACTTCTGGAAATCAGATAACTGTTCAGCAGTAATTTATGGAATTGCTATAAATGAGAGAAGAGGAAAATTATGTACAGAGATCATACAAAAGTGATTCAGATCGGAGACAGAAAGATTGGCGGCGGCAACCCGATTTTAATCCAGTCCATGACAAATACAAAAACTGAAGATGTAGAACAGACAGTAGCTCAGATCCTGGCACTGGAGCAGGCTGGCTGTGATATTATTCGTTGTGCAGTACCGACTATGGAAGCTGCAAAAGCACTGAAGGAAATCAAAAAACAGATCCATATACCACTTGTGGCAGATATCCATTTTGATTATCGTCTTGCTATTGCAGCCATGGAAAACGGTGCAGATAAGATCCGGATCAATCCCGGAAATATCGGCAGTACAGAGCGAATCAAAGCAGTGGTTGATGTGGCAAAGGAGCGAGGAATACCCATTCGTGTTGGTGTAAACAGCGGTTCTCTTGAGAAAGAACTTGTGGAGAAATATCATGGGGTCACTGCAGAGGGACTGGTGGAGAGTGCGCTGGATAAAGTTCATATCATCGAAGACCTGGGATATGACAATCTGGTGATCAGCATCAAATCTTCGGATGTCCTTATGTGTGCAAAGGCTCATGAACTGATCGCGGAGAAGACGAATTATCCACTTCATGTAGGAATCACAGAAGCCGGAACTCTTTATTCCGGAAACATTAAATCTGCTATCGGACTGGGGATCATCCTGAATCAGGGAATCGGTGATACCATTCGTGTCTCTCTTACAGGAGCACCTTTAGAAGAGATTAAATCCGCAAAACGTATCCTGAAAACTCTGGGGCTTCGCAAAGGTGGCATAGAAGTTGTGTCATGTCCAACCTGTGGACGCACACAGATCGATCTGATTGGTCTTGCAAATAAGGTAGAAACCATGGTGCAGGATATCCCGCTTGATATTAAAGTAGCAGTTATGGGCTGTGTGGTAAACGGACCCGGAGAAGCAAAAGAGGCAGATATCGGAATTGCAGGCGGAGTTGGTGTGGGACTTCTGATCAAACATGGTGAGATCATAAAGAAAGTTCCGGAAGATCAGCTTTTGGATACGTTGCGGGAAGAACTTCTGAACTGGAAGTAACATTTGGAACGAAGACTTCCTGTCAGATCAACGAGGAGATTTTATTTTGGAAAAAGACTTTTTTGACGTATTTCCCAGCTTAAAAGTGAAGAAAGAACTGGAAGAACTGCTGGACATGGTTTTTGTGACCAGAGTGTCCTGCAATCCTTCCAGAACTCATATATGGGTGTATATAAAAAGTGAACGCTGGATTCATAAGAAGCATATCTTTGAACTGGAAGAACAGATAGAGAGACAGATTTTTGCAGGACTGAATGTAACAGTTACAGTTATTGAGAAATTCCGCCTTTCCGGTCAGTACAATCCTCAGAACTTTCTGGAAACTTACAGATCCAGCATGGAACTGGAACTGCGCAGCTACAATATGCTGGAATACAATATGTTCAGACAGGCGCAGATTTCTTTTCCCGGAGAAAATGATCTTCATATGATCCTTCCTGATTCTGTAATAGCCAGAGAAAAGAGCGGGATCCTGATCGAATATCTGCAGAAGGTTTTCTGCGAAAGATGCGGAATGGACTTAAAGGTGGAACTTGAGTTCAGGGAGACACAGGAAAGTAAGTATCGTAAGAATGCAGCAGTGCAGATCGCTCAGGAAGTGGAAAATGTAATCCGTCATGCGAAATTAAACAGTAAGAATGAAGAGCCGGCTCAGTCTGAAGAAGCAGGAACAGCAGAGAAGAAAGCAGAGAAAAAGACTGATAAGGGACAGCAGGAAAAGAAGGACAAAAAAGCTGCATTTGCAGACCGCAAAGACAACAGGAAGGGAGATTTCCGGGGTGGATTCAGAAGGGACAGCAATCCGGATGTTATCTATGGAAGAGATTTCGAAGGAGAGCCTGTTGCACTTGAGACGATTACCGGTGAGATGGGTGAGGTGATCGTCCGCGGACAGGTTATGGAGGTTGAAGCCAGAGAAATCCGTAATGAAAAAACAATTCTTATCTTCCCGATCACAGACTTTACGGACAGTATTGTTGTGAAGATGTTTTTGCGCAATGAACAGGTGCCGGAAGTGACAGAACATGTAAAGAAGGGGGCTTTTCTGAAGTTTCGCGGTGTGACAACAGTAGACCGTTTTGACAGTGAACTGACTATTGCATCCATAGCCGGGATTAAGAAAATTGCCAATTTTACAACTGCCAGAGTAGATACCAGCCCACAGAAAAGAGTAGAGCTTCACTGTCATACAAAGATGAGCGATATGGATGGGGTTACGGATGCCAAATCTCTGGTGAAACGTGCTTATGAGTGGGGACATCCGGCCATTGCCATTACAGACCATGGGGTTGTACAGGCGTTTCCGGAGGCAAATCACTGTTTCGATGCCTGGGGTGGATGTGTGCCGAAGGATTCTGATTTTAAGGTTCTTTATGGAATGGAAGGCTATCTGGTAGATGATTTAAAAGGTATGGTGACCAATGGAAAAGGTCAGAAGCTGAACGGTAGATTTGTGGTCTTTGATATTGAGACAACAGGTTTTTCTTCGCTGACCTGTCAGATCATAGAGATTGGCGCCGTACTGGTAGAAAATGGTGAGATTACGGACCGTTTTTCCACATTTGTAAATCCAAAGGTACCGATTCCTTTTCGCATTGAACAGCTGACCAGTATCAATGACAGTATGGTCATGGATGCCCCGACTATCGAAGAAGTGCTTCCGAAATTCCTTGAATTCAGCAAGGATGCGGTTATGGTTGCACACAATGCGGACTTTGATATGGGATTTATTATGAAAAACTGTGACAGACTGGGAATCGCACATGATTTTACTTATGTAGATACGGTCGGTATGGCCCGTTTCCTGCTTCCTGCATTGAACAGATTTAAGCTGGATACGGTAGCAAAAGCAGTTGGGGTTTCACTGAAAAATCATCACCGGGCAGTAGATGATGCCGCATGTACTGCAGAGATTTTTGTGAAGTTTGTAAAGATGCTGGAAGAGCGTGATATCCGGGATGTGGATATGCTGAATGAGCAGGGAGCTGTTTCTGTAAATACTATCAGGAAACTGCCGACCTACCATGTGATCATTTTTGCCAGAAATGAGACAGGGCGCATTAATCTGTATAAATTAGTGAGTCAGTCTCACCTGAAGTATTATCACAGACGTCCACGTGTTCCCAAAAGTGTGCTGGAGCAGTACAGAGACGGACTTCTGGTGGGAAGTGCCTGTGAAGCAGGGGAACTGTATCAGGCAATTCTGAGAAATGCACCGGATACTGAGATAGCCAGACTGGTAAATTTCTATGATTATCTGGAGATCCAGCCTGTTGGAAATAACAGATTTATGATCGCAGATGATAAGCATGATATGATCAGTTCCGAAGAAGACCTGAAGGAGATAAACAGGAAGATCGTTAAGCTTGGAGAGCAGTTTAAGAAACCGGTAGTTGCAACCTGTGATGTGCATTTCATGGATCCACAGGATGAGATTTACAGAAGGATCATTATGGCCGGAAACGGATTCTCAGATGCAGATGAGCAGGCACCGCTGTATTTACGTACCACAGAGGAAATGCTGGAAGAATTTGCCTATCTGGGAAGCGAGAAAGCAGAAGAAGTTGTCATTACAAATACAAATAAGATCGCAGATATGATTGAGAAGATATCACCTATTCATCCGGACAAATTCCCGCCGGTCATTGAGAATTCCGACCAGGATCTGAAGAATATCTGTTTTACAAAAGCGCATGAAATGTATGGAGATCCATTGCCGGAGATTGTGGAAAGCAGGCTTGACAGGGAACTGAATTCAATCATTTCCAATGGGTATGCCGTAATGTATATCATTGCACAGAAGCTTGTATGGAAGTCAAATGAAGATGGTTACCTGGTAGGTTCGCGAGGTTCTGTAGGATCTTCTTTGGCAGCTACCATGTCCGGTATCACAGAGGTAAATCCTCTGCCGCCGCATTATCTCTGTCCTAATCCGGACTGCAAATACAGTGATTTTGATTCACCGGAAGTAAAGCAGTATGCAGGTATGGCGGGGTGTGATATGCCGGATAAGATCTGTCCGAAATGTGGAACCAGGATGAAAAAAGAAGGGTTTGACATTCCTTTTGAGACATTCCTTGGATTCAAGGGAGATAAGGAACCGGATATTGACCTTAACTTTTCAGGAGAGTATCAGGCTAATGCACACAGATATACAGAGGTTATTTTTGGTAAGGGGCAGACATTCAAGGCAGGGACTATCGGTACGCTTGCGGAGAAAACTGCATTTGGTTATGTGAAGAATTATTTTGAAGAGCGTGGTGTGCATAAACGTTACTGTGAGATCAACCGCATCGTACAGGGATGTACAGGCGTGCGGCGTACAACAGGACAGCATCCGGGAGGCATTATCGTACTTCCTGTAGGTGAGGAGATTGAGAAATTTACTCCTGTCCAGCACCCTGCGAATGATGTGAACAGTGACATTATCACCACACATTTTGATTATCATTCTATTGACGGAAACCTGCTGAAGCTTGATATACTTGGACACGATGATCCCACTATGATCCGAATGCTGGAGGATTTAACGGGAATCAGTGCCAGGGATGTCCCCCTGGATCAGAGGGATGTCATGTCATTGTTTGCAAGTACAAAGGCTTTGAAAATTGAACCGGAAGATATTGGCGGATGTAAGCTCGGATGTCTGGGAATCCCGGAATTTGGTACAGATTTCGCCATGCAGATGCTTATTGACACCAAGCCGAAATACTTCTCTGACCTGATCCGTATTGCAGGGCTTTCTCATGGTACGGATGTATGGCTGGGTAATGCCCAGGTGCTGATCCAGGAGGGTAAGGCAACCATTTCCACAGCTATCTGTACCCGAGACGATATTATGATCTACCTTATCGGAAAAGGAGTGGAAAGTGGCCTTGCGTTTACGATCATGGAGAGCGTCCGTAAGGGAAAAGGTCTTCGTGATGAGTGGATCGAGACCATGAAAGAGCATGGAGTTCCGGACTGGTATATCTGGTCCTGTAAGCTGATCAAGTATATGTTCCCGAAGGCTCATGCAGCAGCATACGTTATGATGGCGTACAGAATTGCGTGGTATAAGGTGTTTCAGCCACTGGCATACTATGCGGCATATTTCAGTATCCGCGCCACAGCGTTCTCCTATGAGATGATGTGTATGGGAAAGGAACGCCTGGAGTATTATATGGCAGAAATTCGCAAAAAAGGTGATTCAGCATCTAAAAAAGAACTGGATACCCTGAAGGATATGCGTATTGTACAGGAAATGTACGCACGTGGATTTGAATTTGTACCGATTGATCTTTATACTGCCAAGGCACAGAGATTTCAGATCGTGGATGGGAAACTGATGCCGTCACTTGCAACTATTGACGGACTGGGAGATAAGGCGGCAGATGCAGTGGTTGATGCTGCAAAACAGGGAAAATTCTTGTCAAAAGACGACTTCCGCGACAGAACAAAGGTCAGCAAAACGGTTATTGATCTGATGGATGATCTGAAATTATTCGGAGATATCCCGCAGTCGAACCAGATGTCATTATTTGACTTTACAGGATGAGCATAAATTCTGTGACCGCAAAGTGTGTTGCAGGGCATGGTGCAGACAGCAACATAAAATGCCCTGACATCATAATATATGATAACAGGAGATGGATATGAAGAAAGACGAACTTAGATATTTACAGAGACTTGCAGAAATTTATCCTACAATCGGAAAGGCATCTACGGAGATTATCAATCTTCAGTCAATCCTGAATCTGCCGAAGGGAACGGAACACTTTATGTCAGACCTTCATGGGGAGTATCAGGCGTTTTCACATGTGCTCAGAAATGGTTCCGGTGCAGTGAGGAAGAAGATTGATGATGTGTTTGGACATACATTAAGTAACAATGATAAGCGTTCTCTGGCAACTCTGATCTATTATCCGAAAGAGAAGATGGATTTTGTCAAAGATACAGAAGAAGATATGGAAAACTGGTATAAGATCACTCTCTACCGTCTTATTGAAATCTGTAAGACAACAGCCTCCAAATATACCAGATCCAAAGTACGAAAAGCTCTTCCCGCAGATTATGCCTATGTGATTGAAGAACTGATCACAGAGAAAGCGGAGGTTCTTGACAAAGAGGCATATTATGATTCCATTGTAAATACGATCATTGAGATCGGCAGTGCGGAGAATTTTATCATTGCGCTTGCAGAACTGATCCAGCGTCTGGTCGTGGATCATTTACATATTCTGGGGGATATTTATGACAGAGGTCCTGCTCCACATTTCATTATGGATCGCCTGATGCAGTATCACTCCCTGGATATTCAGTGGGGAAACCATGATGTTGTCTGGATGGGTGCGGCAGCAGGACAGAAAGCCTGTATTGCAACAGTGGTAAGAAACAGTATCCGTTACGGAAATCTGGATATTCTTGAGGATGGATACGGAATCAATATGCTTCCTCTGGCGACCTTTGTGATGGAGGCGTATAAGGATGATTCCTGCGAGATTTTTGCCATGAAAGGTGCTTCCAATTATAATGTTCTTGAGGAAGAACTGGGCAAAAAAATGCACAAGGCTATTGCTGTGATCCAGTTTAAATTAGAAGGTAAACTGGTGCGCAGACATAAAGAATTCCAGATGGAAGACAGAGCACTTCTTCATCGGATCAATCCGGAAAAAGGGACGATCACACTGCCTGACGGAAAAGAATATCCGCTTCGCGACAATAATTTTCCGACTATTGACTGGAAACATCCATACGAACTTACAGCCGGAGAAAAAGAAGTTATGGACAAACTGTCCTCTGCATTCAGAAACTGTGAAAAACTGCAAAACCACATCCGTCTCCTACTTGACAAAGGCGGGCTTTATACAGTATATAACGGAAATCTTCTGTTTCATGGAAGCATTCCTCTGAATGAAGACGGAACATTCCGGGAAGTACAGATTTATGGAAAAAGCTACAAGGGAAAAGAACTGTATGATGTACTGGAAACCTATGTGCGCAGAGCATTCTATTCTGTAGGAAAAGAAGAACAGAAGAAGGGCAGAGATATTATGTGGTATATCTGGGCAGCTCCGAATTCACCATTGTTTGGCAAGAGCAAGATGAGTACTTTTGAAAGATATTTCATAGAGGATTCTTCTACACATGAAGAGAAGAAGAATGCTTATTACCGCCTCTGGGAGAATGAAGAAGTGGTAGATAATATGCTTCGTGAATTTGGTCTGGATCCGGAAAAAGGGCATATCATCAATGGCCATGTTCCGGTACACCAGAGTGAAGGAGAAAGTCCTGTAAAATGTGATGGAAAGGTTATCGTGATTGACGGTGGTTTTTCCAAGCCATATCAGAAAGTAACGGGAATTGCCGGATATACGCTGATCTATAATTCCTATGGACTGAATCTTACTGCTCATGAACCGTTTACGTCCAAAGCAGATGCTGTGGCAAGAGAGACTGATATTGTATCGAACCGCGTGGCAGTCAGCTACATGTCCAGACGCCAGCTTGTGGGTGATACAGATACAGGTCATGCGCTGAAAGAGAGAATACAGGAATTGATCCAGCTGCTGGATGCATACAGAACAGGTATCATCAAGGAAAAGAAATAAGATTAAAACTCTTTACTTCTAAATTTTCATTCTATATAATGGGAGTGTTGTGTGATATAACTGTTTTTACAGCAATTTGGCAGGATAAGAACTGTTATAGTGAAGGAAAACGTTATGAAACGGGCTATAGTAATCTTTTTAAATGGATTATCGAAGAGGATTATGATAAAAGTTGCCTGAAGATGATGAACAAAAGGAGAATACGATAATGGGTGGAATTTTTGGAGTAGCATCAAAGTCCAGTTGCATTCTGGACCTTTTCTTCGGAATTGATTATCATTCCCATCTGGGAACACGCAGAGGCGGAATGGCAGTGTATGATAAGAAACGTGGTTTTGACCGCGTGATTCATAACATTGAAAATGCGCCGTTCAGGACCAAATTTGATGGTGACATTGGTGAGATGGAGGGAAATCTGGGAATCGGATGTATTTCAGATAATGAACCTCAGCCTCTTCTGGTGCGCTCTCATCTTGGTAACTTTGCAATTACCACAGTTGGAAAGATCAATAACATGGATGAACTGATTGCCAACTGTTTTAAAAACGGATGCACTCATTTTCTGGAAATGAGTGGAGGAAGCGTAAATCCCACAGAAATGGTAGCTGCACTGATCAATCAGAAAGACAACATGATTGAGGGAATCCGTTATGCGCAGGAAGTGATAGAAGGTTCCATGACCATGCTGATCCTGACACCAAAGGGGATTCTGGCAGCACGTGACCGTCTGGGAAGGACTCCACTGATCGTGGGAAAGAAAGAAGATGCCTGTTGTGTATCTTTTGAAAGCTTTGCATACCTGAATCTTGGATATGAAGACCTGAAAGAACTGGGCCCCGGAGAAATTGTTGCAGTGACTCCGGACGGTGTGGAAACCCTGCAGAAACCAGGGGAAGAGATGCGAATCTGTTCTTTCCTCTGGGTATATTACGGATATCCTACTTCGGCATACGAGGGTGTAAATGTAGAAGAAATGCGTTATCATTGCGGTGATATGCTGGCCAGGAGAGACAGGGGAGAAGTAAATCCCGATATTGTAGCCGGTGTTCCGGATTCCGGTATTGCCCATGCGATCGGATATGCGAACCAGTCCGGTGTGCCTTTTGCCCGTCCGTTTATCAAATATACACCAACCTGGCCAAGATCATTTATGCCTACACAGCAGAGCCAGAGAAATCTTATCGCAAGAATGAAGCTGATTCCTGTACATCGCCTGATCAAGGATAAGAGTCTTCTGATGATTGATGATTCTATTGTACGTGGAACACAGTTAAGAGAAACGACGGAATTTCTTTACAGAAATGGTGCGAAAGAAGTACATATCCGTCCTGCGTGTCCGCCTTTACTTTATGGATGCAAATATCTGAATTTCTCACGTTCAAAATCAGAGATGGATCTGATCACAAGACGTGTGATCGCCAAACGTGAGGGAGAGAATGTCAGTGATAAAGTCCTGGCAGACTATGCAGATCCAAATTCAACAAATTATAAAGAAATGCTGGAAGAAATCCGTAAGGAGCTGAATTTCACATCACTGAAATTCCACAGACTTGATGATCTGAAAGCTTCCATTGGAATTTCACCATGTAAACTCTGTACCTATTGCTGGGATGGAAAAGAATAAGTAACGAACAAGAAACAGAAGAGGAGATGCAGATTTGTCGGTAACAAACAACGGGAAACAGAAACGGAATAAAAAGAAAAAAAGACTTATAAAACTTCTGATAATTGTAATTATCCTGTTTATCCTGCTTATGCTGGCAGGCACTCTGCTGCTTCAACACAGAAAGAATGTGGACAGAGAGCAGAGAAAAGCAGAAGCGATCGCGGCACTGGAAAGAGTTCCCACTGTAACACCGACACCTGCAGCTACGCCCACACCTACCCCAACACCGATTCCTACGGCAACGCCAACACCGGTTCTGGAACGGGCTTATGTTTTTAACCCGGAGGATTATCTGGGAACCTGGCGCAGTAAGAACGGCAGGGTTAAGATCAAAATTAAGAAACTCAGTCAGAAGTCGGTTACCTTTACTTATTCACAGACAAATAAGAAAAAGACAGCCACCTGCAAGGCAAAAGTAAAGAAATCCGTCGCAGGAAATGCAACCAGATTCTCGTTTACAGACTCGCTGGGAAATGTAGCAAAGGGTTATCTTACCTTTGATAATGGTCGTCTTTATGTGAATATTAAGACAAAAACAAAAGCGGAGGGTGCAAAAGTCCATCCTTCTGTGGATACTGTTATGATAAAAGAATAAAAGATACAAAAAATATAAAAGGATTCAGTAACATAAACAGTTACAGGAATCCTTTTATATTAAAAAAAGTGATTTTACTTATTTATTCATCTCTTTTTTATCAGTGCGTCCTACCAGATAATCAACACTTATATCGTAATAATTTGCCAGTCTGATAAGCATTTCAACCGGGATATTGCGTGAACCTGTCTCATAGTGAGAGTAGGAACGCTGGCTGATGTGAAGAATTTCGCTGAGCTGTTTCTGTGACATGTCAGCATCTGTACGTAAATCCTGAATACGCTGAAATTTCATATAGTTCACCTCTCTGTTTTGTAGTGTACTCCCAAACATGATCTGTGAAAAGCCTTCGCAGATTATGTACTGAAAAAAGTATAAAACAGAACAAAATGAACGGTTGCAAAACAGAGCAAAATGGTCTATTATAAAAATAATCTTTTTTCTAATCTGATTTCTGAAATAATTTCCAATACAATTTAAGTGATGTAACTATTCAGTCGTCCGCTGTTTGGCGAGACATACAAGCCAAAATTCCATTGCCGCAGGCAATCTGGAATGAATTTTGGCTACGTTACTGTGAACGGAGTGAACAGTAACGAATTGTTATATATTTTTTGGTGAGCATAAATATCGGGGGAGATTTATGCCGGAAGAAAGGAGTTTATATTTGTTTGCAAGTGTATTATCAGCTGCAATTTTTGGGGTGGAAGTATGCCCTGTGCAGGTAGAAGCTGATGTAAGTAACGGACTTCCTTCCTTTATCATGGTAGGATTTCCTTCTGCGCAGGTAAAGGAAGCGCAGGAACGGGTACGCACAGCACTCAAGAATAATGGTTATCAGTTTCCACCAAAGAGAATTACCGTCAATTTTGCTCCTGCAGACATGAAGAAAGAGGGCGCCGGTTTTGATGTACCGGTGGCAGCAGCAGTGTTGGCTGCTTTTGAGATGATCAGCCCTCAGGTTGTCAGCAGAGTTATGATGGCAGGGGAGATCGGTCTGGACGGAGAAATCCATGGGATATCCGGAATCCTGCCGATTGTGTTGTGTGCAAGAAGTTTGGGCAGTCGTTTTTGCGTAGTTCCCTATGAGAATCTGAAAGAAGGAAGACTGATCAGGGATGTGCCGGTAGCAGGAGTAAAAAATTTACGGGAACTGGTCGAGTGTCTTAAGAATCCGGAACCCTATCTGAAGAGGGAAATACAGGAAGAAATTCCTTCTATTATAAATACAGATATGGGAATGGATTTTTCAGACATTGAAGGACAGGAAGGGGCAAAAAGAGCGGCGGAAATTGCAGTAAGCGGATTTCACAATCTTCTCCTTATCGGACCTCCGGGAACGGGCAAAACCATGCTTGCCAGAAGACTGCCGACGATCATGCCTGGGCTTGGTTTTGAAGAAAAGCTAGAGCTTACCAGAATTTACAGTATTGCAGGACTTCTTTCAAGAGAACATCCGCTGATCGATGAGCGACCATTTCGCAGCCCTCATCATACAAGTACTCCTCAGGCAATTGCAGGAGGCGGGCGTAATCCCAGACCTGGCGAAATCACTCTTGCGCATAAAGGTGTACTCTTTCTGGATGAAATGCCGGAATTTTCCAGAGCAAGTCTGGAACTTCTGCGACAGCCCATGGAGGATAAAGTGATCCAGATAGCCAGAGCAAGCGGAACTTATAACTTTCCGGCGGATTTTATGTTATGTGCAGCGATGAATCCCTGTCCCTGCGGTTATTATCCGGATTTAAACAGATGCACCTGTACAGCAGGTGAGATCACACATTATATGGGAAAGATCAGTCGCCCTCTTCTGGACAGAATTGATATCAGCACTGAGGTACCGCCGGTTTCTTTTTCACAGCTTCACTGTGGAAGAAAGGGAGAAAATTCCGCTGCTATCAGAAAAAGAGTGGAAAAAGTACAGAAGATCCAGGAAGAACGGTATAAAGATGAGAAAATAAATTTTAACGGGCAGCTGAAGAGCAGTCTGATCGATAAATTCTGCCCTCTTACAGACAGCGCATCCCGACTTCTGGCAAGAGCCTTTGAGAAAATTGCGTTCAGTGCCAGATCCTATCACAGAATCCTGAAGGTAGCCAGAACAATTGCGGATATGGAAGGGGAAGAGATGATCGCCGGTCATCATATCGGAGAAGCACTTTCGTACAGGGCATTTGACAAAGATTCTGTCATAAAATAAAGGTCAGTGAGGTATTTTATATGGAAAGAACTGATGTAAAAAGAAATCACACAGAAGGATACAGTACAGATCAGATACGATGTATTGAGAAGTCAGATTCGGAATATCCGCAGATAATGAAGCAGTATCCCTCTATGCCGGCAAAGCTTTATGTAAAAGGCAGACTTCCTGATCCTAAGAGAAGAACGGTGGCAGTGATCGGTGCCAGAATGTGCAGTCCTTATGGAAGGATGCAGGCATTCCGGTATGCGAAAGCGTTAAGTGTAGCTGGAGTCCAGATTATCAGCGGTATGGCACTTGGCATTGATTCAGAAGGACATAAAGGCGCACTGGAAGGAAAGATGCCTACATTTGCGGTGCTTGGAAGTGGTGTTGATGTATGCTATCCGAAATCTAACAGAAAACTCTATGAGAGGATCTTATGGGAAAATGGTGGGATCATCAGTGAATGTCCACTGGGTTCAGGACCTGTTTCCTGGCATTTCCCGGCGCGAAACCGGATCATCAGTGCTTTGTCAGACGCGGTTCTGGTAGTGGAAGCAAAAGAAAACAGCGGTTCGCTGATCACTGCGGGATTTGCACTGGAACAGGGAAAGATGGTCTATGCGATTCCGGGGGCAGTGACAGATGAACTCAGCAGAGGCTGTCATAAGCTGATCTACGACGGTGCAGGGATTGCATACTGTCCGGAAATTATGCTGGAAGAACTTGGAATTTCGATGGAAAAAGTAACACAAAACGGTGAAAAAAACAACTTGGGACTTGCAAGAGATTTGAATATGGTGTATAGTTGTCTCGATTTACGACCAAAAAATCCCGACTACATTGTGAGAAAAACAGGCTTTTCCCCGGCACAGGTAAGCAACTGTCTTGTGGAACTGACACTGCGGGGGCTCATAAGAGAGAGCGGGAGACATTATTATGTAAAAGACAGTTGACGATTTATGATTATTGTGCTTCACGTTTCTGCGGCGCAGGGCGATTTTCATATGTAACAATATCGCTGTCAGGCAATGTGCCCGTTCAGGGACACTGTGAAGAATAACAGATTACGACTAGGAGAGGTAGCATGGCGAAATATCTGGTGATAGTAGAATCACCTGCAAAAGTGAAAACAATAAAGAAATTTCTCGGTGCGAATTACGATGTGGAAGCTTCTAACGGACATGTCCGTGATTTCCCGAAGAGTCAGTTCGGAATTGATGTTGAGCATGATTTTGAACCCAAATATATAACGATCAGAGGAAAGGGAGAACTGCTTGCAAAGCTTCGCAAGGCTGCAAAGAAAGCAGACAAGATTTATCTTGCAACTGACCCTGACCGCGAGGGAGAGGCAATTTCCTGGCATCTGATGCAGGCATTAAAAGAAGATCCGAAGAAGATGCACAGGATTACCTTTAACGAGATTACCAAGACAGCAGTAAAATCATCGATCAAACAGGCCAGAGACCTGGATATGGATCTGGTAGATGCACAGCAGGCAAGACGTATGCTTGACCGTATGGTAGGTTATACCATCAGCCCGCTTCTCTGGGCAAAAGTCAAGAGAGGCTTAAGTGCGGGGCGCGTACAGTCTGTTGCGCTTCGTATCATCTGTGACAGAGAAGATGAGATCAATGCGTTTATTCCGGAAGAATACTGGAGCCTGGAGGGAGATTTTCAGGTGAAGGGTGAGAAGAAACCGCTGCAGGCGAAGTTCTATGGAACAGATAAAAAGATGGATATCCACAGCAAAGAGGAAATGGATAAACTTCTGGCCTCTCTGAAAGATAAAGAATATGAGATCAATGAAGTAAAGAAAGGCGAGAGGATCAAGAATGCACCGCTTCCCTTTACTACAAGTACCTTACAGCAGGAAGCAGCCAAGACCTTAAACTTTTCCACACAGAAGACAATGCGTCTGGCACAGCAGCTGTATGAAGGAATTGATATCAAAGGAAATGGAACGGTAGGTGTGATCTCTTATCTGCGTACAGATTCCACCCGAATCTCGGAGGAAGCAGATGCTGCTGCAAGAGAATATATCACTGCTCAGTACGGAGAGGATTATGTTTCAAAGTCTGAGAAAGCTGTGAAAAAGGGACAGAAGATCCAGGATGCTCACGAAGCGATCCGTCCTACAGACATCAGCCGTACACCGGCTGTACTGAAGGAATCTCTTTCAAGAGATCAGTTCAGACTGTATCAGCTTATCTGGAGACGTTTTGCGGCCAGCAGAATGGCTCCTGCAAAATACGAAACAACATCTGTCAAGATTGGTGCAGACCAGTATATTTTTACAGTCTCTGCCTCCAAGATCATATTTGACGGATTTATGTCTGTATACACAGATGAAGAGGACCAGAAAAAAGGAAATGTTCTGAATCAGAGTCTTGAAAGAGGAATGAAGCTTAGTCTTAAGGAACTGAAACCAGAACAGCATTTCACGCAGCCGCCTGCACATTATACAGAGGCATCTCTGGTCAAGACTATGGAAGAACTGGGGATCGGACGTCCAAGTACCTATGCGCCGACGATCACAACGATCATCAGCCGCCGTTATGTTGCAAAAGAACAGAAGAACCTGTATGTTACAGAGTTGGGGGAAGTTGTCAATAATATTATGAAACAGGCTTTCCCGAGTATTGTAGATGTAAACTTCACTGCGACTATGGAAGGGCTTCTGGACTGTGTGGCAGCAGGAACTGTAAAGTGGAAGACAGTAGTAAGCAACTTCTATCCGGATCTGAAGAAGGATGTAGATGCTGCAGAGGAAGAACTTGAAAAGGTTGATATTCAGGATGAAGTGACAGATGTGATCTGCGAAAACTGTGGCAGACATATGGTGATCAAATATGGTCCTCATGGACGATTCCTTGCATGTCCGGGATTTCCGGAATGCAAAAATACCAAACCATATTTTGAGAAGATCGGGGTGGCATGTCCGAAATGTGGAAAAGAGATTGTGCTTAAGAAAACCAAAAAAGGACGTAAGTACTACGGATGTGAGGATAATCCGGATTGTGATTTCATGTCCTGGCAGAAACCATCAGCAAAGAAATGCCCGAAATGTGGAAGCTATATGGTGGAAAAGGGGAATAAGCTTGTCTGCAGCCAGGAGACATGTGGATATGTAGAGGCAAAGGACGAGAAAGAATAATAACGGATTGTAAATGTTATAAATGGGACTGTTGCAGCAGTTGAAAATGAATTTCATTAATGCAACAGTTCCGTTTTTTGTCTTACAGTCAGTGACTTTCTGACTTTTTGTCTTCAATCCTTTGAATTTTTGATGATGATATTTATTGAATAATATTATAAAAGGAATCTATTTTCAGAAAAGCAAAAATAAATAAAAAAATAGTAAAATTTGTCTTGTAATTTGACTTTAAAACGTGTAAAATCAAAGTATCAGTAATGTTAATGACCATGTGTGTCTGAATCTTTCTTGCGAGCAAAAGAAAGTGACTGCTCATTTATGAAATAATGACAGAAAGATTTCGGATATGTACAGGGTGAAAGGAGGACAATATGAGTGTTCAGCTGCTGGATAGAACAAGAAAAATTAATAAACTTCTGCATAACAGCAGTTCCAGCAAAGTGGTATTTAATGACATCTGTCAGGTTCTGATGGAGACACTGAGTTCCAACATTCTGGTTCTCAGTAAAAAAGGAAAGGTTCTGGGTGTCAGTTTATGCCCGGGAGTAGAGGAGATCACTGAACTGATCGAGGACAAGGTTGGCGGATATGTAGATTCCCTGTTAAACGAGAGATTTCTGGGTGTCCTGTCAACAAAAGAGAATGTAAATCTTCAGACACTGGGATTTGAACATGTATCAAGCAGTTATCAGGGAATCATTAATCCGATAGATATTGCAGGGGAACGACTGGGTACTGTATTTATGTATCGTTATGAGAAACCATATGACATTGAAGATATTATTGTCAGTGAATATGGAACAACCGTTGTAGGGCTTGAGATGATGAGAGCGGTTCATGAAGAGAATGCTGAGGAGGACAGAAAGCAGCAGGTAGTGAAATCTGCGTTTAATACTTTATCTTTCTCCGAACTGGAGGCGATCATCCATATTTTTGATGAACTTGACGGAGATGAGGGAATCCTGGTTGCAAGTAAGATCGCAGACCGCGTGGGAATCACCAGATCTGTTATCGTAAACGCTTTGAGGAAGTTTGAAAGTGCCGGTGTGATCGAATCCAGATCTTCCGGTATGAAAGGAACCTACATTAAAGTGCTGAATGAAGTCATTTTTGATGAACTGGAAGAGATTAAAGCTCAGAGAAATAAGAAATCCTGATATAGAAGCTTCCATAAATAATGAATGCAAGAAGGCTGTCTGCTGTATGGTGGACGGTCTTTTTATTATGTTACAGGAATTATAGCAAGCCTCTTAATTAATGTATTTGAAGACAATTCAACTGAGTGTGAAAGACAAGGAAGATATGACAAAATTATTTGTAAATTAAGAAAACAAAAGAAAAAAAGAGAATATATAAGTAAAAAAGAGAATATAGATTATTTCATAATGATAAAAGCACTTGCGAAATCGACTCATTTTCAATAATATAAGGACAGTGATTAGCACTCGAAGTAAATGAGTGCTAGCAAAAATCGGCAGAATTAGACAGAGTGCCGAAACAGTTACCGGATATTTTGCAATAACGGAAAGAGTACGGTAACAGGAAAGCTTTAGTTGGAGAATAAAGGAGGATATAGATCATGACATTAGTACCTTTAGGTGACAGAGTTGTATTAAAACAGGTTGAAGCAGAAGAAACAACAAAATCCGGAATCGTTCTTCCGGGACAGGCACAGGAGAAACCACAGCAGGCAGAAGTTGTAGCTGTAGGACCTGGCGGAGTTGTTGACGGCAAAGAAGTAAAAATGGAAGTAGCTGTAGGTGATAAAGTTATCTACTCCAAATATTCAGGAACAGAAGTAAAAATGGATGGCACAGAATACATTATCGTAAAACAGAATGATATTCTTGCAATTGTTAAATAAGCAATATCAAAATAGAAAACATAAATGAAGATACTTATAAGATAATATTTACAGGATGTAACATGAAATACCGGCTAAGTATCAGAAAGAATTCATAGAGATCAAAATTTGAATCAGGAGGTCATATTATCATGGCAAAAGAAATTAAATTCGGCGCAGAAGCCAGAGCAGCTCTTGAAGCTGGTGTAAATAAATTAGCTGATACAGTAAGAGTAACATTAGGACCGAAAGGAAGAAACGTAGTTCTTGACAAACCATACGGTGCTCCGCTTATCACAAACGACGGTGTTACAATCGCAAAAGAAATTGAACTGGAAGACGGATTTGAAAACATGGGCGCACAGCTGATCAAAGAAGTTGCTTCCAAAACAAACGATGTAGCAGGTGATGGTACAACAACAGCTACTGTTCTTGCACAGGCTATGGTTCACGAAGGAATGAGAAACCTGGCAGCAGGCGCTAACCCGATCATCCTCAGAAAAGGAATGAAGAAAGCTACAGATGTAGCTGTAGAAGCAATCAAGAACATGAGCCAGACAATCAGCGGCAAGAAACAGATCGCAAACGTTGCATCTATTTCCGCAAGCGATGAGACTGTTGGACAGTTAGTAGCAGATGCTATGGAAAAAGTTTCCAAAGATGGCGTTATCACAGTAGAAGAATCCAAGACAATGCACACAGAACTTGACCTTGTAGAAGGTATGCAGTTCGATCGTGGATATGTATCCGCATATATGTCAACAGATATGGAAAAAATGGAAGCAAATCTGGAAGATCCATATATCCTGATCACAGACAAGAAGATCAGCAACATCCAGGAAATCCTTCCATTACTGGAGCAGATCGTAAAAGTTGGTGCGAAACTTCTTATCATTGCTGAAGATGTAGAGGGTGAAGCTCTTACAACTCTGATCGTAAACAAATTAAGAGGAACCTTCCAGGTAGTAGCTGTCAAAGCTCCGGGATATGGTGACAGAAGAAAAGAAATGCTTCAGGATATCGCAATCCTTACAGGCGGCCAGGTAATCTCCGAAGAAGTTGGTCTGGAACTGAAAGACGCAACTATGGAGCAGTTAGGACGTGCAAAATCTGTTAAAGTTGCAAAAGAGAACACAGTTATCGTTGACGGTATGGGTGACAAAGATGCAATCGCAAACCGTGTTGCTCAGATCCGTGGACAGATTGAAGAAACAAAATCTGAATTTGATAAAGAAAAATTACAGGAAAGACTTGCAAAACTGGCTGGCGGCGTAGCTGTTATCCGTGTTGGTGCTTCCACTGAGACAGAAATGAAAGAAGCTAAGCTTCGTCTGGAAGATGCTCTTGCAGCTACAAGAGCAGCAGTAGAAGAAGGTATCATTGCAGGTGGCGGCTCTGCTTACATCCACGCATCCAAAGAAGTTGCAAAACTTGCAGCAACTCTGGAAGGTGACGAGAAGACAGGTGCAAATATCATCCTGAAAGCTTTGGAAGCTCCTCTGTTCCGCATTTCTGCAAATGCAGGACTTGAAGGTTCCGTAATCATCAACAAAGTAAGAGAATCTGAACCGGGAATCGGTTTCGATGCTCTGAATGAAAGATATGTAGATATGGTAAGCGAAGGTATCCTTGATCCTGCAAAGGTTACAAGAAGTGCTCTTCAGAATGCTACAAGCGTTGCGTCTACATTACTTACAACAGAATCTGCTGTTGCAATTATCAAAGAAGACACACCTGCACCAGCTGCTAATCCTGGAATGGGAATGATGTAATTTTTAATAAACGATAAAATTATACCGCAGTATGCTCAGATAAAAATAGTATGTTACTGTTCACTCCGTTCACAGTAACATAGCCAAAATTCATTCCAGATTGCCTGCGGCAATGGAATTTTGGCTTGTATGTCTCGGGATTTTGGCATATTCATGCCAAAACACCTCGCGGAACAGTGGTGTGTGAACAGTAACAATAGTACAGGTGGAATATGTGAAACGGAACCGTCGTCATAGACGATGGTTCCGTTTTGTGATATAATGCAGAAAAACAGCATGATGAATAAAATATAATTGTTAAATATGCTGTGCAAAAAAAGCTGCTTTCAACAGCTGAACAAATGAAAAGGAGACGAAACAATGGGCGACTTGTATTCAGAATTACTGGTAAAGAAAGATAAGACGGCTAAAGACAGCCTGCTCAAATACGGTCTGATCGTTTTGACAGTGTTGGCAGTATTTGCCGGACTTATCATCACACCGCTGGCACTGATCATTGCCGTAGCGCTTGGAATTGCATGCTATTTTGTAATCCCGAAAACAGATGTAGAATATGAATATCTGTTTATCAATGGCGATTTTGACATCGACATGATCATGTCAAAGACAAAAAGAAAGAAAGTAAAGAGCTTCAAATTATCAGAGGCAGATCTGGCTGCACCGCTGGATTCCCACAGAATGGACTATTACAACGGAAACCAGAACATGAAAGTACTGGATTTTTCATCAGGAAATCCGGAGCATAAACGCTTTGGTGTTATCACAAGACTGGACGGAAATTTATGCAAGATCATCCTGGAACCGGATGAGGCGCTTGCACAGGCTATGAAAAATTCAGCACCGAGCAAAGTTTTTTTGGATTGACATAGAATCTGATTTTTGTTACACTTGTTGAAAATAAAAGGACCAGTTGCTGGTTCCTTTTTACATTACAATAGTAATTTAATTTCATATACGCAAGGGAGGAAATGCAATGGGTACTATCATTGGTGAAGGCATTACTTTTGATGACGTGCTGTTAGTTCCGGCATATTCAAAGGTAATTCCGAATCAGGTAGATGTCACAACTTACTTAACAAAGAAGGTTAAACTGAACATTCCTATGATGAGTGCAGGAATGGATACAGTAACCGAGCATCGCATGGCAATCGCTATGGCGAGACAGGGTGGTATTGGTATTATTCATAAGAATATGTCCATTGAAGCGCAGGCAGAAGAAGTAGACAAGGTAAAACGTTCTGAGAACGGTGTTATCACAGATCCTTTCTATTTATCTCCTGAACATACACTTAAGGACGCAGATGAGTTAATGGCAAAGTTCCGTATCTCCGGTGTGCCGATCACAGAGGGCAGAAAACTGGTCGGAATCATTACTAATCGTGATCTGAAGTTTGAGACAGATTTCAGCAAGAAGATCAAAGAGTGCATGACTTCTGAGGGACTGATCACAGCCAAAGAAGGAATTACACTGGAAGATGCCAAGAAGATTCTGGCAAAATCACGTAAAGAGAAATTACCTATTGTAGATGATGACTTTAACTTAAAAGGCTTAATTACTATTAAAGATATTGAGAAACAGATCAAATATCCTCTGGCTGCAAAGGATGAGCAGGGACGTCTTCTCTGCGGTGCTGCGGTAGGAATCACTGCTAATGTACTTGCACGTGTTGATGCACTTGTAAAGGCATCTGTAGACGTGATCGTAATTGATTCTGCACATGGACATTCAGAGAACATTCTGAAGGCTGTACGCGAGATTAAGGCAGCATATCCGGAACTGCAGGTGATCGCAGGTAACGTAGCAACAGGTGCTGCGACAAAGGCTCTGATCGAGGCCGGTGTAGATGCAGTTAAGGTTGGTATCGGACCTGGATCTATCTGTACCACACGAGTTGTTGCAGGTATCGGCGTTCCGCAGATCACTGCTGTTATGGACTGCTACGAAGCTGCAAAAGAATACGGAATCCCGATCATTGCAGACGGTGGTATCAAGTATTCCGGAGATGTCACAAAGGCAATCGCAGCCGGTGCGAATGTCTGCATGATGGGAAGCATGTTTGCAGGATGCGACGAGAGCCCGGGAACATTCGAACTGTATCAGGGCAGAAAATATAAAGTATACCGCGGTATGGGATCTATCGCAGCTATGGAGAACGGAAGTAAAGACCGTTACTTCCAGGAGAATGCGAAGAAACTTGTTCCGGAAGGCGTAGAAGGACGTGTTGCTTACAAAGGACATGTTGAGGATACTGTATTCCAGCTCATGGGCGGTCTCCGTTCCGGTATGGGATATTGTGGAGCAGAAACTATTGAGAAGCTTAAAGAAACAGGCAGATTCATCAAGATTTCTGCTGCATCTCTTAAGGAATCTCATCCACATGATATTCATATCACAAAAGAAGCTCCGAACTATAGCGTAGATGACAAATAATAAATTTCAGGTGTAATATATGCCCCGGCTGGCTGCTGATGGAAAGAAATAAGATTTCCAGGCATGCCGGCCGGGGTATTTTTTGCAGGGAGTAAAATCCCGTAAGAGAAGGTAAAAATGCAAAAGCATATAAACAAAAAGAAAAAAACAGATACCAGAACAGGGAAAACTGCAGTAAAAAAGAAAAACAGCAGGTCGAAAAGACGAAAGAACAGCAGAGTAAGGCAGAGAAATCAGAGAATTCTTATGAGCCTTATGCTGCTCGTGATCATAGTTCTGATTGGGTGGATCATAATAAATCGGGCCAGTGAAAATGGATGGAGTATTGGGGACTTTTTACATAATTCTGACACGATGATTTCTGATGCGGAACAGTCAGGAACAGATAATGCGGATTCTTCAGGCGGACCGGAACAATGGCAGAAAGAAGGGGCGCCGTACATAGATGTGGAACTGCTGACACCGAATGAATATTCCAGACCGCAGATTCCCATTGAGAGTGTACAGTATATTGCCATTCATTATACTGCAAATCCGGGGGCAACAGCCATTGCAAACAGGAACTACTTTGAGAATCTGGCGACTACTCATGACACAAAGGTGAGCAGTCATTTTGTAGTGGGACTGGATGGGGAAGTGGTGCAGTGTATTCCTACGTCAGAGATGTCCTATGCGACGAACTCACGTAATGTAGATACTTTGTCCATCGAGTGCTGTCATCCGGATGAGACGGGGAAATTTAATGAGGCAACTTATGATTCGGCAGTGAAGCTTTCTGCGTGGTTGTGCGTGCGGTTTGGGCTTACATCAGAGAACGTGATCCGGCATTATGATGTTACCGGAAAAAACTGTCCGAAATATTATGTGGAGAATCCGGATGCATGGATACAGATGAAATCGGATATTGCGGTGCAGATTGATGTTGATTATGGTTTGCAGGATGTTCAGTAAAACGAAAATTCAGCACAGTACAAAAAAATTTGCCTTGAAATCCACAAAGAAGTATTGTACTATAATAACAACGTGTGATTTTTTTTCACAACAGTGCCTGCATGACTGGCGGAAGTAGGATTACCTACAGGGAGTGCAGCGAGTATATGAGCCGACCGCCTGGGCAGCCTGGAAATTATTCAATGAATAAATAGGTTTCCCAGGCTTTTTTTAACCTTATTTTTAACGAAAAGGAGAAAAATTATGGAAATGTTATCACTGGAAAAAGAACTGAAAGAGAATTCCTATCCTGGCAGAGGAATTGTGATTGGACGTTCCGCAGACGGTAAGAAAGCAGTGACAGCTTATTTCATCATGGGCAGAAGCGAGAACAGCAGAAACAGAGTATTTGTAGAGGATGGTGAGGGAATCCGTACCCAGGCATTTGATCCGTCCAAACTTACAGATCCGAGTCTGATCATCTATGCACCTGTACGTGTACTGGGAAACAAAACAATCGTAACTAACGGAGATCAGACAGATACCATTTATGAGGGAATGGATCATCAGCTTACTTTTGAGCAGTCCTTAAGAAGCAGAGAATTCGAGCCGGACGGTCCGAACTATACACCTCGTATCTCCGGTGTTATGCACGTAGAGAACGGAAAATTCAACTATGCAATGTCAATTCTCAAGAGCAACAACGGAAATCCGGATGCATGTAACAGATACACATTTGCATACGAGAATGCCATTGCAGGAGAGGGACATTTCATCCATACTTATAAATGTGACGGAAATCCACTTCCAAGCTTTGAAGGCGAACCGAAACTGGTAGCAATTCCGGATGATATGGATGAGTTTGCAGAACTTCTCTGGAACAGCCTGAACGAAGATAACAAAGTATCTCTGTTTGTAAGATATATTGATATTGAGACAGGTAAGTACGAAAGCAAGATCATTAATAAGAATAAATAATAGTCACTTACTGAGTACAGATAGTGCTCATAGATTATTGTGAACATAAGACGATGCTTTCACAGTAAGAAATTATTTACAGGAATTAATTTTAAAATACTTATTTGGTTCATACGGAGGATTTATATAATGAAAGAATTCGAATTAAAATATGGCTGTAACCCGAATCAGAAACCTGCAAAAATTTATATGGCAGACGGATCTGAGCTTCCGGTAAAGATCCTTTCCGGAAGGCCGGGATATATCAATTTCCTGGATGCTTTTAATGGCTGGCAGCTGGTATCCAATCTGAAGAAAGCAACAGGACTTCCTGCAGCTACATCTTTTAAACATGTATCTCCTGCCGGTGCTGCTGTAGGACTTCCTCTTACAGAGACTCTGGCAAAGATCTACTGGGTAAATGATATGGACTGGAAGAATTTTTCACCATTAGCATGCGCTTATGCAAGAGCTCGCGGTGCTGACAGAATGTCCTCTTTTGGTGATTTTATTTCTCTTTCTGATGTGTGTGATAAAGATACAGCACTTCTGATCAAGAGAGAGGTATCTGACGGTGTTATTGCACCTGGATACACAGAGGAAGCACTGGAGATCCTGAAGCAGAAGAAAAAAGGTAACTACAATGTGATCCAGATTGATGAGAACTTTGTACCGGCTCCGCTGGAACACAAAGAAGTATTTGGTGTAACTTTTGAGCAGGGCCGTCAGGAGCTTGAGATCGATGATGCAATGCTTTCCAATATTGTGACAGAGAATAAAGAGCTTACAGAGGAAGCAAAACGTGATATGAAGATTTCTCTGATCATCCTGAAATATACACAATCCAACTCTGTATGTTTCGTAAAAGATGGACAGGCTATCGGTGTTGGTGCAGGACAGCAGTCACGTGTACATTGTACAAGACTTGCAGGACAGAAGGCAGACAACTGGTTCCTTCGCCAGTGCCCGAAAGTGCTGAATCTGCCATTTAAAGATACAATTTCACGTGCGGAACGTGACAATGCCATTGATGTTTATATCGGGGATGAATATATGGATGTACTTGCTGATGGTATGTGGGAGAAAACTTTCACAGAGAAACCGGAAGTATTTACAAAAGAAGAGAAACGTGCATGGCTGGATCAGATGACGGATGTTACACTGGGATCTGATGCATTCTTCCCATTCAGTGATAATATTGAGCGTGCTCATAAGAGTGGCGTGAAGTATATTGCGCAGCCGGGTGGATCTGTGCGTGATGATGCTGTGATCGAGACTTGCAATAAATATGGAATGGTGATGAGTTTTACTGGTATCAGATTGTTCCATCACTAAGGTGCTGGTATGGGGACGCGCAGGACATTATATGTTTTTGTCCGCGGTTTCGGAGCCTAAGAAAAACTAAGCGCCAGGAAATCTGCTAAAAACATGTAAAAAAATTTCAAACTCGCCGCAAATGCGGCTCAGACAGTGAAATTTTTTTACATAACGCAGATTTCCTGGCGCTAACTTTTTCTAAGACTCCTGCAAATGCGGGCAAAAACATATAATGTCCTGCGCTGGTGTAGAGCCGCGTAGCGAAGCGGATTGCGAATATACGCTTGACTCAGGGATGTTAATCAAGGATATTGTCTATAGATGTTATTCGCAGATATGGAATTGCTATAGTCATGGAAAGTTAATAGAAGGGGATGAAAAAAGCATCAGCCTTAGCTGATGCTTTAAGAGCGATAGACGGGGCTCGAACCCGCGGTCTCGACCTTGGCAAGGTCGCGCGTTACCAACTACGCCACTATCGCATTTATGATGTCAGTTGAGTGATTACCTCAGCGACAAAATATATGATACTATATGCAGTGGAGTTTGTCAAATGTTTTTTTATTTATTTTGAAATTTTTTATGATGGTTTTATTGAAAAATTATGACTCCCTGAAAAGTGCTGAAATTGGCACTTTTCAGGGAACAATACTTACATATTAAGTTCTTTCATTAATTCTTCCTGAGAAATGAATTCGTGACAGTCAGGGTTGTTTTCGATTTCCTTTAACATTATTAAATCTGTTTCATCGGGTTCAACTTTTTCTATATCTGCGAATGTATCAGGCAGTTTAAAATGTTTTTGAATAATATGCCAGAAGATATTAGCATCTTTATCACTCATAATTGATACAGCACCTATAATACGTTCTTTAACATCAGTCATAAAATCACACTCCTTTATAAATCTGTCCACGATTGCCAATCATTCTAATAAAAATAATATTGTCAATATTATTAAAAATTACACGATAATCGCCTATTCGTAGTCGATAACCGTCTTTGCCTTGCAATGCTTTAACATCTCCTTTTGGGAGAACTGATATTGCATTAAGAATCCGCTTTTGAGTAATAGTATCTTGTTTCTTTAAAAATTTAAGGGCTTGTTTTGAATATTTAATTTCCAGATTTCTCACTCCTTTACGAAAAAATATTTATATTTTATCTTATCTTTCGTAAGGCAGAATAGAATTCTGATAATTTTACTATAGCATATAGAAATCATAGAAGCAACATAGTTTATGAAGATTCCGTGAAGGATGGGGTGGAAAATGTTACTGTTCACACACCACTATCCCGCGAGGTGTTTTGGCATGAATATGCCAAAATCCCGAGACATACAAGCCAAAATTCCATTGCCGCAGG